>JAEWPL010000122.1 GCA_023460615.1 Pseudomonadota bacterium
CTAAAGCTTCTGACTCAACATCTTCAGCGATGATTAACAATGACTTACCAGCCTTTGCAACACCTTCTAGGATAGTGATTAAATCACGGATGTTAGAGATCTTCTTATCGCATAGAAGAATGTATGGGTTCTCTAACTCAACAGTACCAGTCTCAGTCTTGTTTACAAAATAAGGTGATAAGTAACCACGGTCAAATTGCATACCTTCAACAACGTCTAGTTGATCTTCTAAGCCTTGACCATCTTCAATGGTGATAACGCCATCACGACCAACCTTCTCCATTGCATCAGCAATTAGGTTACCAACAGTTGCATCTGAGTTAGCTGAAATGGTACCTACCTGAGCGATAGCCTTCTTGTCTTCGCACTTGATAGATAGCTTCTTTAACTCTTCAGTTGCAGCTGCAACAGCCTTATCAATACCACGCTTTAAATCCATTGGATTCATACCAGCAGCGATTGACTTTAAGCCTTCGTTAACGATAGCTTGTGCTAAAACAGTAGCGGTTGTAGTACCGTCACCAGCAGCATCATTAGCCTTTGATGCAACTTCTTTAACCATTTGAGCACCCATGTTTTGGAACTTGCCTTCAAGTTCGATTTCTTTTGCAACAGAAACACCATCCTTGGTGATTAGAGGTGCACCGTAGCTCTTATCTAGAACTACGTTTCTGCCCTTAGGACCTAGGGTTACTTTAACAGCGTTAGCTAGAATATTTACGCCCTCAAGCATTTGAGTGCGTGCGTCATTACCAAAAATAACTTGCTTTGCAGACATTTAGTTTACTTCCTAACAATTAAATTATTCTTCAACAATTGCAAATACGTCAGTCTCAGAGATGATTACAACATCTTCACCGTCTAACTTCTCTTTCTTGCAACCATAACCTTCGTTATAAACAACAGTGTCACCAACCTTTACGCTCATTGGTGCAAAAGTGCCGTTATCTAGTACACGACCTTTACCAACTGCAACTACCTTACCGCGAGTTGACTTTACAGCAGCGCTACCTAATAAAATACCACCTGATGATTTTTGCTCTTCTTCAAAAGGCTTTACGATAACACGATCATACAAAGGAACTAATTTCATTTGTTTCTCCACGGTAACTAACCGTTATTTATTCTTGTCAGAAAATGGTGTCTGACTATCACCTAAGTTTTAACCTTTAGAGCAAGTTAAAACTCGTTATTCTTTCTACAAAAAACTAAGTGGGGATAGGTATTTTAAATTTCAAGAGAAATTATGAAAAAATTTTCATTTTTTTAAATGTTAGGTAGATTATCAAAATTAGAATTAATTATGTGAAGTCAATCTTTATATTAGACAAAAGTTCAACTTTATTTAAAAGATGTTCCTAAACTAACATTATCGGATAAAGATTTGTGATAAATTGCCGACTATATTATTATTACTTCTAAAAATGGATTGAAAAATCCACTTTTATACATATCGTGTACGACTCAAACTAAGGTGAACTTATGAACTTCCTTAAAAATCTTAGCATTAGAATGAAACTTATTTTAAGTTTCGGTATTCTAAACGTTTTAATCATCCTAACTTCTACCATCGCTGTAATTAACACTAACGCTAATATCAATACAGCAACTAATGTAGAGCGAATTCTAGTTAAATCCTATGGTAGAGTTATTAACACTCAAAAATCTTTAGAGTCAGCTAACGAAGCTGTATTCGGATTCTTAAAACACAGCGCTGATCACTCAAAGATTAATCAATTTATAGATGAGACTATAGCTAAGATTGAAGATGTCGCAAAAGTATCAGCAATTATGAATGAGAATGTAATTGGTGATCTTCCATCTCCTGAGTCTTACAAGCAAACCATTTTAGATTTGAAAAAAGAAGTAGCAACACTAGATACTTCATATAAAGCAAACATCGTACCATTAGTGGTTGCAGGTGATTTTGATGCTGCTTTAGATAAATATTTATCTGAAGTTTACACTGTGGTATTAAGATGCTTGGGTCAATATAAATCACTAATCAATGAGCAGGTATCACTAAGTACAAAGCTTAATAACGACAACACTAGCAAAGCTCCAATGTACACCTCAATCGTCATTGCAATTATCGCTTTTGCAATTGCTTTAGGTCTATCTGCTTTGCTTTCAAACTACATCCAAGTAAACTTCAAGCAATTAACCTCATATACAGGTAAGATTGCTAAAGGTGATTTTAGCTTCAAGATTGAACATAACTTATCAGATGAGTTTGGTAAGGTATTTGATGAAACTAAAGTCATGCAGGAGAATCTTTGTGATTCTTTAGGTCAAGTAATCAAATCCTATAAAGAGTTCGATAACAAGTTACACGATGTAAGTGGCAAGATTGGTCAAGTAGCTGAAGCTATTGCTGATGCTGAATCTCGTTCTGTAACCGTATCAGCAGCATCTGATCAAATGGTATCAACCACTACTGATATTGCTAAGAACTGTGAAACTGCAGCTCACAATGCTAACAACACTAAAGAGATCACCGCTCAAGGTGTTAACGAAGCTGAAGGTATCATCAACGATATTAAAGCTCAGGCTGAAAAGACTAAACACGATGCTGACTTAATCAGCACTCTTGTAGAGCAAAGCAACAAGATTGGCTCCATCGTTCAAACCATTGAAGACATTGCATCACAAACTAACTTACTTGCATTAAATGCTGCTATTGAGGCTGCTCGTGCAGGTGAAGCTGGTAAGGGATTTGCTGTGGTAGCTGATGAGGTTCGTGCCCTAGCTTCAAGATCATCTGCTTCAACTCAAGAAATCACCAAGATGGTTTCACAAATCCAATCAGATGCTAACAGTGCAAATGAGTCTATGGTTGATACCTTAGGTCAAATGAATGAATTAGCAGACAGAGCTGGTGGTGTTACAGATATTCTTAACAACATTATCAACCGCGTAGATGATGTTAATAATCAGATTGGTCAGATTGCAACTGCTGCAACAGAGCAAACAACTGCAACCTCTGAGATTTCTAACAACATGCAAGGTGTAAGTACTTTAACTCAACAGAGTGCTAACCTATCTCAAGAGTCTACTGATGAGATTGGGTTATTACGTAACCACGCTAAAGAATTACTATCAATGTTATCTAAGTTCAGAATCTAATTTT
>JAEWPL010000123.1 GCA_023460615.1 Pseudomonadota bacterium
GGCTTGCTCGGAGCGGGAACCAACGTGGTCAACGGCCAGTTCAAGGCCGAGAACGCGCAGCAGCGAGGATATGAAAAGTATCAGAGGGAGCTTGTCAACATGGGGCTTGAGGCCGAGCTGGGGTCAAGAGCGCAAAAGGCCGCGGAGAAGTACAAGCCTATAGTAGAAAAGAGCGGGAAGCATTTTCACAGAAACCTGAGCGACGCGGAGACCGAGAACCTCGCAAGGCTCATGGACGCGCCGTTTGCAAAAAAAGCCCTTGCGGATGCAAACATCCTCATTGACGATAACACCGCGGACATAATAGCGAGAGCGGCCAACGGGCAGAGGATAAGCCAAAGCGAGAGGGAAAGGCTTCAGAAGATACCCAACATAGGGGAGGTCATGAATGAGGTGGCCTTGACCGGCGCGAAGGCAAGGGCGCTTGAAAGGACATTCACACAGGAGCTTCAGCCGGACGGGATCACGCTGCCCAGGGGCGACGAGCTGCTCAGGGACAAAACGATAGAAAGTGCCGAAAGGCTTTCTAAAATAACCGGCAGAGAAATAAGGCTCTATGACGCCGATCCGAGCGAAAACGGATATTACGACAGGGCAACGGGCGAGCTCTACATTAACCGAAACAGCAAGAACCCCTTGGCGCAGGTCGTGGGGCATGAGCTGACCCACAGCATCGAGGATGCGGGAGCATATACCGACTTAAAGAGCGTTATATTCAGTCAGATACAGAAGCAGGGCGGCGATCTTGCGAAAATGAGACAGGAAAAGGCCGCGCTTTACAAAAAGCACGGCCACACGCTCGGAAGCGAGGAGGAGATAGATGCGGAGATAGTCGCGGAGTTTGTCGAGAAAAATCTTCTGACGGACGAGGCGAGCATAAAGGCGGTCGTCACGCAGAGCCCGAGCCTCGGCCAGAGGATATTGCAGTTTATCAACGACCTGCTATCCAAGATAGGGGACAGAAAGGCTCAGGAAAGGGCATTCCTTACTAAGGCGAGAGGCTACTATCAGACGGCGCTCAGGGAGACCGAAAACCGACCTGTTAACGTCACCTTTAAGGCGCAAGCGCCCACACAGGCAGCGCCGTCGGCGAAAACTACACAAGCCACACAGCAAGCAGCTCCGGCACAGGAGGCCACTCAGGAGGTCACGACACGGGAGGCTTCTCAGGCGCAGGAAGCTCAGGCGAAAAGCAGCGAAATGACGCCGGATGAATATCTTGAGTCTCTGAGGGGTCAGCTTGCAAGAGGTGAGATCAGCGAGGATGAGTTCAGCGACCTATTCGACGAATACTATAACGGCGGAACGGAGAGGCAGTACAGCTTTGCAGGGCAAAAGGCGAGTACGGCAAATCTTGAGCAGCTTAAAAACGCGCAGGAGATGGAGACCCTCGGCGCTGACATGGAGAGCATCCGCAAGGCTACCGGCTGGTTCAAGGGCCGAGACGGCAAGTGGCGCTTCGAGATCAACGACAGCGAGATGGAATACCGCAACACAGCAGGAAAGATCGAGGCGAGAGACGCAGCGAGCCGCCGGACACTGACACCCGAAGAGCGGATAAATAAAGCTCCCGATCTCGGAGACGAGAACACCGTGTTTGCGGAGGATGGGAAAAGCTACAGCATCAGCGAGATTACCGATGAGTCCGGAAAAAGCTATGGTCGTGGAGTACATCTCGATTCAGCACTGTTAGAAAATTTGACCGACAGCGAGCGTGTACAGATGGTCAAGGAGCGCGTGAAAGAGCTCGGAGGTCAGCATTTCACGGCGTATGATGGCAACGGCAACGAGGTAGATATTCAAATTTCAGAACCGAATGCCCGTTTTAAAAACCGGAGCGGTAAGAGCAAGCCGGTCAACAAAGACCTTACGACAAAATATATAGGCAACGAAACAAAGCAGGAAGCAGTCGTCTTGGTTGACGAACTGATTGAGGCCGCAAACTTCGATAAAAGCAAAGCTCCTGAATATTCCCACGGCTGGCTGGACAACAACGGCAAAAACAACTGGGATTACTGGACAACGTTCGTTCAGGATAGAAACGGGACGATTTGGGAAGCGACCTTGAACATTGCGAATGCCGCTAATGGTGAAAAAATTCTCTATGACATTAACCCAATAAAAAAAGTAGGGCAGTCCGTCAAGTCGGACACATCCCTACTTATGACGGGGCAGCCCGAAAACTCGGGCACATCCTCCGTTGGGGATAGTATACGCAGTTCTTCCGAAAATGTCAACAAGCAATTTTCCGTGAGCGAGCGGACGCCGGAGCAGAAGAAAGAGATATTAGCCCAGGCGCGGCGCTATGCCTCGGGAGAGATCGGCAAGGACGAGTTCTTCCGCCACGTTGACAGCATAGACGGCACACGGAGAAGCGCGCCCTCCCGAAACGCTTACCGGCAGCCGCCGAGAAGACAGGGCTATTCCGACGAGGCGAGAGAGATATACGACCGCGCGCACTCCGAGGGCGTGAGCGTGGATGAATATCTCCGCCGCAACTGGGAGGAGTTCGACATTGACGGCCGCTGGAGCGACGCCGCGCAGGAGGCTCTCAGGATGGACGGCAGGAGGTATTCGGTCGAAGAGAAGACCGCAAGCGAAGAAACACCCAAGGAGCCGAGAGTAAGAGACACAATACCCAAAAAGGCCGAGACATATCTTAAGAGAGCGGAGGGTGCTCTCGTGAAAGATCTTTCGGACAAGCTCAATGTTCCGAAATTCGCGCAGAAGGAATACCTCAATGAGATAGCACAGGAGATAAGTGAGGAGTATCTCAAGACCGGCACGGTGAGCGAGGAGACAAAGAACGAGCTTTTTGAGACGGCATGGGAAAACGGCAGGCACATAGACGATGAGTTCTACAACACCTACAAGGATATAAAGGACTATCTCAAGACGCAGTCTGTTACCCTGTCCGAAACGGACAAGGCGGATGTCACGGACTGGAACCAATTTAAAAACAGCGCCTTCGGCTCGCTCAGGATAGTCAACAAGGGCGGTCTTCCCGTGGACACGGCGTATCAGGAGCTTCAGGGCATGGCTCCTGAGCTGTTCCCGCCGGATATCACGCACCCGGCCGATCAGATACAAAGGATGCTGGAGGTCAGCAAAAGCATAAGCGTGAGCGAAAAGAGCCTCGATGACCACTTCGGCAGGAATGCGGATGAATATAAGAAATGGGCGAGAGCGGACTTTGAGACGGCCATAACCGACAGCCTCAGTGCCCTGCGCACCGTGAAGAGATACGTCGAGGACGGCAAAGCGCCCGCGGATAAGCTGCACACCATCGATGAGGTGCAAAATGCGTAC
>JAEWPL010000124.1 GCA_023460615.1 Pseudomonadota bacterium
CAACCCGCGCCTTCAAACAGCGCAGATGTGGTCAGAAGACTGCACGGTTGTTAAGTTCTCTGCTCTGACAGGAAGACTGTAGTACCCAAGTTTGAAAATGATGTAAGTTTACAGCATAATGTCATCAGGTAAGAACCTCCATGGCTTGGAGAGTAGTCAGAAGAATTATATTTACGGCCTTTGAGCTGAAACTTGTTACGTTCATCGTTATAGATGAACTTTGGAGTCAAGAAATGTTAACAGATAAGTTGCGTGATGGTGCGCACGGAAAGGTATTTAAGATCCTCTTTTGGATTATTATTTTATCTTTTATTTTTGCAGGTGTAGGTAATTATTTAATTCCAAGATTAAATACAGATCCTGTTGAGATTGGGGATATAAAAATTCCTAAGGAGCAATGGGATGCACAATACCAAGATCAAGTTCGCATGATGCAACGTCAATACGGCGCACAAGTAAACAGCTTACTTGAAGATCCTAACTATGTTAAAGCCCTACGTTTACAAGTCTTAGAGCGCATCATCGATAATGTTGCTATCAATAGCGTAACTTACGAGCAGGGTATTCGTATTGGTGATAAGCAAGTTAAAGATACTATTAGACAGGAAAAAGCTTTCTTTAAAGATGGTAAATTTAATAACGACTTATTCTTAGCTACTGTACGTAATATGGGCTCCTCTCCAGATTACTATGCACAGCAATTACGTACTAGCATCGCTGCTGATACTTTGATTATGCCTATCATCAGATCTGGTGCTATTGCTTACCCTTATGAGATTGACGAGTTAGCTAAATTATTTACTCAAAAGAGAGTAGTTGACGTTTATACTCCAAATTCAAGCAAGATTGCAAAAGAAATCACCATTACTGATGAGCAAGCTAAAGCTTATTATGATAAGAATCATAAAGAGTTTATGAAGCCTGCAACCGCATCTTTTAGCTACATTGTTTTAAGTGTTGATAAGTTAAAAGAAAAAGTTGAGGTAACTGAAGCTGCTTTAGCTGATTACTTTAATCACAATCAGTCAGACTTTGAAGTACCACAAAAACGTGAATGCTCACAGATCTTAATCAAATCAACAACTCCTGATTTTGAAGCTAAAGCCAATGAAGCTTTAACTCAATTAGTTGCTGGTAAAGATTTTGAGGAAGTAGGTCTTAAGTATTCAGATGACATCAACTTCAAGAACTCAAAAGGCTCTTTAGGTCAACTAGAAAAGGGCTCCTTATCAAAAGATCTTGATATTGCATTATTTACTCTAAAGGATGTTGGTCAATATTCTAAAGTTATTGTAGATGAGTATGGTGCTCATATCTTAAGATTAGATAAGATTATCGAGGCTTTTACACCAAAATTAGCAGACATCAAAGAAGAAGTTAAAGCTAAGTTTATTGAGACTAAAGCTCAAGAGTTATATGCTCAAAAATCAGCTACTTTAACAGATGTTTCTTATGAGTCTCCAGATTCACTAGAAGCTGCTGCTAAAGCTATTGATTCAGAAATTTTACAATCAGGTGAAGTTAAATTAGGTGATAAGTCCTTAAAGTGGCCTTTATCAAATCCTGAAGTTCAAAAGCTTGCTTTCAGTGAGAACAATAGAACCTCTCATATCAACTCAAATGTAATCAATCTTGATGCAAAAACATGCTTTGTTTTAAATGTAAGTGACTATCAAGAGCCTGCATTACAAAAATTTGAGACTGTAAAGGACGAAGCAATAGATCTTGCTAAGGCTGATGCCGTAGCTCAAAAAGAACAGGCAATCCTAGAAGAGATAAAGCAAAAGGTATCAAAGGGTGAGACTGTAGCAGAGAATGATGACTTCACAGTATCAAAAGATGTTACTGTAGCACGTTCAGATAACAAGTTTAGCCCAATGTTTAACCTAAATATCTTTGCAATTACTGACAAGGTAAACGCAGGTATAATCGCAAAAGACAATAAGGTTGTTAAATTAGCTGTTCTAAAATCAGTTGAAACTGCAAAGGATGAAGAGACCGCAGAATTTGCTAAGTTTATACGCACACAATTAGTGCAATTTAAACAAAATAAACTAGATTCTATGATCACTTCTGGTGCAAGAGATTTGTGCGATATTGAGTACGATGAATCTGCAATTAACCTTGTAATTCAACAAGATAAAGGACAAAATTAGCCTAAATTTGTAGCAGTTTTGTTGAAAATTTTATTAGCCCCGACCCTTTACGGTTCGGGGCTTTTGTTATTTAATAAGTAACAAAATTACAAACTAGGTGATAAGAAATGAACATTCATGAATATCAGGCAAAGGAAATATTTAAGGAATATGGCTTACCTGTAGCTCCATTTTTTGTAAGCACAAAAGCAACAGGTATTGGTAAGGCTGCCTATGAGTTAGATGGCGGTCCATTTGTAGTAAAGTGCCAGGTTCATTCTGGTGCCCGTGGTAAGGCAGGTGGTGTTGCAGTTGTAGATACTCCTGCACAAGCAGAAGCCTTTGCAGCAAAGTGGTTAGGTCAACGATTAGTAACCACCCAATCAGGTCCACACGGCAAGCCTGTAAACAGAATCCTCATTGAAAAAGCTACCTCCATTAAGCAAGAATTATACGTTTCAGCAACCATAGACAGAACCAACGCACATCTTACAGTTATTGCTTCAGCCTCTGGCGGTATGTCTATTGAGGAGCTTGCTGTAACTAATCCTGAGAAGATTTTTAAAGTAGCAATTGATAATCTTACAGGTCCACAACCTTTCCAAGGCAGAGAGCTTGCTTATAAGCTAGGATTAACTGGCAAGCAAGTAAATCAATTTGCCAAGATCTTTTTAGGGATCTGCAAGATGTTTATCCAAAAGGATCTCTCTTTAGTTGAAATCAATCCTTTAGTTGTAACCAATGAAGGGGATTTACTTTGTTGTGATGCCAAAATCAATACAGATCCTTATGCTACTTACCGTCATCCAGAGCTTGCTCAATTAGATGATCCTTCACAAGAAGATCCTCGTGTAGCAAGAGCTGTAGCTGCAGGCTTTAGTTATGTTCCACTAGAAGGTGATATTGGCTGTATGGTTAACGGTGCTGGTTTGGCAATGGGCACTATGGATATCATTAAGAATTTAGGTGGAGCTCCTGCTAACTTCCTAGATGTAGGTGGTACAGCTACTAAAGAGCGTGTAATGGAAGCTTTCAAGGTTATTTTAGAAGATCCTCATGTAAAGTGTATTATGGTTAATATTTTCGGTGGTATCGTGCGCTGTGACATGATTGCAGAAGGTATTAAAGGCGCTGTAGAGCAAATCAAGATCAACGTTCCTGTAGTTGTAAGACTTGAAGGTAATCAAGCTCACTTAGGTGAGAAGATCCTAAATGAATGTGGTCTAAACATTGTTTCAGCAAGAGATCTAAGACAGGCAGCTATTCTTGCAGTAAAGGCAGCAAAGGCAAATTAGGTGGCACAACATGAGTATTTTAATTAACAAAGACACTAAGGTTTTATGCCAAGGTATTACAGGTTCTCAAGGAACACAACACTGTGAGCAGATGCTTGAGTATGGTACTAAGTTAGTAGCAGGTGTCACCCCAGGTAAAGGTGGAATCACCCACTTAGGAGTACCAGTATTTAATACTGTAAAAGAAGCGGTTGCAAAGACTGGTGCTACTGTATCAATGGTGATGGTTCCTCCTCCTTTTGCAGCAGATTCAATTCTTGAGGCAATTGATGCTAAGTTAGAATTAGTTATTTGTATTACTGAAGGCATTCCTGTACTAGATATGTTAAAGGTAAAGGCAAAGCTAGAGGGTAGCAACACCATTTTAATTGGACCTAATTGCCCAGGTGTTTTAACTCCTGATGAATGCAAGATAGGTATTATGCCAGGCTCTATCTTTAAAAAGGGTAAGGTTGGTATCGTGTCTCGCTCAGGTACTTTAACTTATGAAGCAGTAAAGGAAACCTCTGAGGCTGGCTTTGGTCAATCTACTTGCGTAGGTAT
>JAEWPL010000125.1 GCA_023460615.1 Pseudomonadota bacterium
CTCTGTGACCACCGGTACCAGCAGCCCATGCCTTTGCATAATCCCAGCCTTCGCCGTTTGGATCATTTTCTGGGTGAACAGCAAGTAGAGTTGGAACACCGAAACCACGCTTGTACTCTTCACGAACCTCAGTACCAGGTGACTTAGGAGCAACCATAACAACGGTGATGTCCTTACGAACCTGCATACCTAACTCAATCATGTTAAAGCCGTGTGAGTAACCTAAGCAAGCGCCAGACTTCATTAAAGGTTGTACAGCATTAACTACAGCTTCGTGTTGCTTATCTGGAGTTAAGTTGATTACTAAGTCAGCTGTTGGAATTAACTGATCATAAGTACCAACTTTGAAGCCATTCTCGGTTGCTCTCTTGAATGAAGCTCTCTTCTCATCAATAGCTGATTGACGTAAAGCATAGCTTACATCTAGACCTGAATCACGTAGATTTAAGCCCTGGTTTAAACCTTGAGCACCGCAACCAATGATTACAATCTTTTTACCCTTTAGGAAATTGCAACCATCAGCAAACTCGCTACGATCCATTAGTTCACAACAGCCTAATTGTGCTAATTTTTCGCGTAAATTCAATGTATTAAAATAATTGAAATTAGCCATTTTTAACCTTCAAAAATTAAAAAAATAACAAAAATGTTTTTTACCCTTGAGTAAGTGCTTTTAATAATAGCAGAAATTTTATAAAATGGCACATTATTTCTTTTATATTGCAATTTTTGCAATATAAAATTTTTTAAAGGACAGATTAAAGTGATTGATTTAAAAGATGCAGCAACCTTCTTAAGGCTATGTGAAACATCTAATTTAACTAGAACTGCTACCTTATGTAATGTAAGTCCATCTACTTTAAGTCGAACCTTAAATAAACTTGAACGAGACTTAAACACTAAACTTTGCATTAGAGATAAAAAAGGTATCTTCATTACTCAATCTGGTAGAAAGTTTGAGGAATTTGCAAGAAAGACCTTAAATGATTTTGCAAATTTAGAAAAAGATTTAGATTCTGGTGAAGGAGCTATTGCTGGCATTATCAAAGTATTCTGCTCTGTTACTGCTTCTTATTTATTTATTCCAAGATTGCTAAATGAATTACACCTTACAGCTCCTAATTTAGAAGTTAAATTAGAGACTGGCGACCCTGCTGATGCTTTAAAGAAATTAGATGATCCACAAATAGACTTTGTGATAAGTCCTCTACCTAATGAGCTACCTTCTAATATTCAATATGTAGATCTAGTTAACTTTCCGCTAATCTTAATTGCGCCTAAAAAACCTAGATATAGTGTAACTACTGATTTTAATAATCCTGATTTAAATTCAGTGCCTTTTGTAATGCCTGAAAAAGGTCAATTAAGATATGAGGTAGAAAAATTCTTCCAATCCCAAGAAATCTCTCCTCATATTTATTCTGAGGTAGCAGGTCACGAGGCAATTGTATCGCTTACTGCTTTAGGCTTTGGAGTATCAGTAGTACCAAGATTAGTTTACGAAATTTCTCCATTTAAAAATGATGTATTAGTGGTAAAAGAGATCCCTTGGTCTAACTTTAGAGTATCCTTATGTAATCTAAAGAGCAGATCTAAAGATAAAACCATTAGAGTATTCCACGATTTAGCAAAGAGACTTGCACCAAGCTTTACACCAGATTTAACAAGAAGAAGATCTGATTTAAATATTTTATAGCTTGGCGCAAAAATGACTTAAAGCTAAAAAAGTAGTATGATCTAAGGTTAAAGAATTTACGCAAGCTAAGTTATTTTTTAAACTTTTATGCGTAATATTGAGCAAAATTAATCTATTTTTGAATATTTTAAATTTAATCCTAAGATTTTCTTAATTAAGAATTTCAATAAAAGTCCAGGAGTATACGGCATGTTTTACGGTATTAACCCAACCCAAACTCAAGCTTGGAAGAAGTTAACTGAGCATTTTGAAGCTACTAAAACAAGAACTTTAAAAGAGCTTTTTGAAAAAGATCCTAATCGCTTTGATGAGTATTCTTTAAGCATTGGTAATGGTGACATTCTTGTTGATTATTCAAAGAACATTTTTGACAAGACCACTTTAGATCTTCTTTTAGAGTTAGCTAAAGAGACTAAGCTTGAAGACAACATCAAAGCAATGTTTGATGGTGAAATCATCAACCGTACCGAAGGTCGTGCTGTATTACATACAGCTTTACGTAACTTCTCAGGCAATCCTGTTTACGTTGATGGCAAGGATGTAATGCCAGGCGTTAAAGCTGTACTTGAGAAGATGAAAGTATTCTGCAACAAAGTAATTTCAGGTGAGTGGAAAGGTTATACCGGTAAGGAGATTACTGATATCGTAAACATTGGTATCGGTGGTTCTGATCTTGGTCCTGTAATGATCACTGAAGCTTTAACTCCATATCACTCAAGACTAAAGGCTCACTTTGTATCTAATATCGATGCAACTCATATTGCTGAAGTTTGCAAAAAGTGCGATCCTGAGACAACTCTATTCTTAATTGCATCAAAGACATTTACTACTCTTGAGACCATGACAAATGCTCACACTGCTCGTGAGTGGTTCTTAAAGACAGCTAAGGACGAGAAGTTCATTGCTAAGCATTTCGTAGCTTTATCAACTAACGAGAAAGGTTGCGTAGAGTTTGGTATCGATCCTGAGAACATGTTCGAGTTCTGGGATTGGGTAGGTGGTCGTTATTCTTCATGGTCAGCTATCGGTCTATCAGTTGCTTTAGCTTGTGGTTTTGACAACTTTGAAGAGTTCTTAAAAGGCGGTTACGAGTATGATTGCCACTTCAAAGAGGCTCCATTTGATAAGAACGTTTCTGTAATCCTTGCCTTAATTGGTATTTGGTACAACAACTTCTACAAGTTCGAAACAGAAGCTATCTTACCTTATGATCAATACATGAGCAGATTCCCTGCTTACTTCCAACAAGGTAACATGGAATCAAATGGTAAATATGTCGACAGAAACGGTAACAAAGTTGATTACCAAACTGGTCCTATTATTTGGGGTGAGCCAGGCACTAACGGTCAGCACGCTTTCTATCAGCTAATTCACCAGGGCACTAAAGTTATTCCTTGTGATTTCATTGCTCCAGCACGTAGCCACAACCCAATTGGCGATCACCACGTTAAGTTATTATCTAACTTCTTTGCGCAAACAGAAGCTTTAGCTTTTGGTAAGACCAAAGAGCAGGTAGTAGCTGAGTTTGAAGCTAAGGGCAAGAAAGAGAGTGAGTACAAGGATGTTGTTCCATTCAAGATCTTTGAAGGTAACAGACCTACTAACTCAATCTTAGTAAAGGAAATCACACCTCGTACTTTAGGTATGTTAGTTGCAATGTATGAGCACAAGATCTTCGTACAAGGCTCAATTCTAAACATCTATTCATTTGATCAATTCGGTGTTGAATTAGGTAAGCAATTAGCCTTAAAGATCATTCCAGAGTTAGAGAGCAAAGATGTAATTTCCTCTCACGATAGCTCAACTAATGGCTTAATTAACGCTTATAAGAAGTTAAAGTAAGCTTTAAACTAATTTGACCAAAAGCTCTCCTCTTTTACAAAAAGGAGAGCTTTTTTCATGTTAAAATTAGTCTAATTTTAGGTTTTGGTACGCACTTAATCATATGAATGATAACGAATTAGATTACATACCGTTACACGTTAGATCTTGCTACTCCATTAACGATGGCTTACAAAACGTAGGTGATATTGTAAAAAGAGCTGCTAAACTAGGTTGCCCTGCAATTGCAGTAACCGATTTTAACAACATGGCAGGTTTCGTTAGATTCTACAATGCTTGCTATGGTGCTGGTATCAAACCTATCATGGGAGCTGATCTTCAAGTAAAAGAAAACACCAAACCTGGAGATCCTGAAGTAATCTTTACCGTTACTCTATTAGCTATGAATAGAGTGGGTAAACAAAATCTCTATGATATTCTCTCCGATGCTTGGTTGCATACAGGAAGTCCTGATATTGCTGATGTTTGTGCCACTGTTGATGACTTGTGGAAATACTCTGAAGGTATTATTTTACTAAATGGCTTTAGAGGTGATATTGCTAATTTCTTAATTACTGACGAGAAAGCTCTTCTACAAGAGCGTTTAGAAAATTATAAAAAATATTATGGAGATCGTTTCTGCTTTGAAATCACTAGAACCAATCGTGAAGGTGAAGATGATTTTGAGGTAGCAGCTTTAGACATGTGTTTAAAGTATGGTTTTGCTCCAGTTGCCACCAATGACACTAGATTTTTATTAGGTCCAGATGAAGTTCCAAAAGATGGACTTACCGATTACTATGTTCACGATATTCGCGTTTCTATTCAGCAAGGTGTGCAAAAAGGTAATCGAGATAACGCTCGTCGTTATTCCCCTTACCAATATTTACGTTCACCTCAGGAGATGCGAGAAATTTTTGCTGATATTCCTGAAGCATTAACCAACACAAGAGCAATTGCAGCTCGTTGTAATGTAGAAATTGAGTTAGATAAACCAAGATTACCTCTGTATGATACCGGTGATTTATCTACTGACGATTGCTTAAGATTAAAAGCACATGAAGGTCTTGAAAAGCGTTTAGAGTTCTTATTCCCAGATGAGAAAGAACGTGAGGAGAAGAGACCTATTTATGAAAAACGTCTAGATACAGAATTAGACGTTATTATTGGCATGCGTTTCCCAGGATACTTCCTAATCGTGATGGAATTTATTCAATGGTCTAAAGCCCATGGAGTTCCAGTAGGTCCAGGAC
>JAEWPL010000126.1 GCA_023460615.1 Pseudomonadota bacterium
ATCGGTGACAGCTGCTTTCTTATTCTCTGGATCTAAAAGCTCAACTGCTACACCAAAGTCGTTATCATTGATGACAGCAATAGTCTGTCTAACAGGAAGAATAGTCAAACCTTCAGCTTTTTCAGCCTTATAGCCATGCTCTCTTAAGTCTATTAAAAGAGACTTTTTAGAAAGTTTAAAGCCTGCTGATTCTTTAAAGAACTCTGGCTCTAAGCCATCTTTTTGAGCCTTTGACAAATCGTCTGCACCTGTAAAATCTACTCTGTAGATTAGGTTTTGCATCTTCTTGTGCTTATTCTTAGCCTGCTCAATGATTAAAACTTCATGATCATTGATAGCAATCATGTCACCTAACTTTGCGTTACCTGGCTTCTTGTAGGAATCCACATCGATTGGGTAACCGTAAGTTTTAGTTTCATGAGTCTTTGGATTAAAGAAGACGATACGGCAGAAGGAAGCTGTTTTACCTGATTTCTTATCACCATGCTTTAAGTTTAAAACGCTCTGCTCAGCTACCACGATAGTGCCATTTGGAGTGATAGTTAAACCTTCAGCTCCACGATTTGGAGTGCGATATTTTAAGATTTCAGGTAAACCTTGGCCTGGGGCATATTTTTCAAGTAAAGTTCCATCTTGTGAGAACTTCATTAAGAAAGGACCGTATTCGTCAGAAATCCACATATTGCCATCTTTGTCGATAGCAATACCTTCAGGATCAAGACCATTCTCATCATATGGAAGGATAGTAAAATCCTCACCTAAAGCGTATTCACCAGTGTAGCCTACTTTACCTTGAGGTAGTGGTAAACCAGTGATTAAAGAGCCATCTTTATTCTTTAAACTGATGGTGCTCTCAACTGTGAACTTACCATCTTTAGATAATACTAATACACCAACTTGTGGATTAAATTTTGGAGTTGGAAAGAACTTACCTGATAAAGTCTTTCCTTTAATTGAAGCATTTGGAGCATCGCCATTAGGACCTCTATCAGTAAGACCTAAAAATACGATATCACCATTATCTCTTACTTCCTTAAAAGCTAAAGCAGAGCCAAAGCCTGTAGGAAAACCTTGTTTAAAATTCTCATTAGAACCTTCATACTTCACATACTGATCTTGATTTAATTGCAAAGTATGACGGTTAATTTCAAGTGCGTAAGCACTTGATACACAACTAATTAAAGCAACACCTAAAGCTAATTTTGATAAACCAAATTTCATAAAAACAACGCCAAATACAAAAATAAACAAACATCAAATCAACATAATTACAACACTTGTGATTTTGGCTTTGTAAAGTTAAATTACTTTGCTTACTTTGTTAAAATTTGATTTGTTTTAAGCAAATTTAACTTATCGCAAAGAATTTTCTTGCAAGTTTGCTATTATGGAATAAAAATCCATCAACTTTTGTCCATCATGAAAATAAATAAAAGACTTTTAACTATTGCTCTTCCAATAGTTACCGGAATTACGGTTGGCTGTGCTCTACTTTTAGTAAACCCAAATCTTGGTAAAAAAGTAGGTAGTGTGATTTACTCAAGTGGCGTTTCTGTAGAGGGTTACTCCTATGCAGTAAGTAAAGCTGCTCCAAGTGTCGTAAATATCTATGTAGCAAGCTTAAATGAGGACTACACAGAGCCTGATACTACCACTATTACCTCCTCAGCATCAGGCGTAATCATGTCTGATTTAGGCTATATTGTGACTAACTACCATGTAGTTCCACTTGGCAATGAGCCTAATAAAGCTATCTGGGTACAAACAAGAGAAGGTAAAGTATTAAAAGCTTTTATTGTAGGTTGTGACAGAAGAACTGATATTGCAGTATTAAAAGTTGAGGAGAAAAATCTCCCACCTATTCATATTGCAAAGCGCACTCCTAATATCGGCGATATCGTACTTGCTATAGGTAATCCTAACAACTTAGGACAAACTGTAACTCACGGTATTATCTCTGCTCTATCGCGCTCTGGCACTGGACTTATCAGTAAAGAGCAAATGAGCATTAGGCAAGGCCTTCAAGATCTTATCCAAACAGATGCTCCTATCAATCAAGGTAACTCAGGTGGTGCACTTATCGATACTCAAGGTAACTTAATAGGAATCAATACCGCATCTTTTAGTACTCAAGACAGCTATGGCATTGGTTTTTCAGTACCTGTAAATTTAGTTACTGAAGTGATGAATGAAATCATTCTGCATGGCAAGGTTGAGCGTGGTTATTTAGGTATTTCTGACTCAAGAATAAGATCTTTAAATAATCAAAAAGGTGTAACTGTAGAATTTATCGATCCACAAGGCCCTGCCTTTGGTATTTTAAAATCAGGAGATGTGTTAACTAAGGTTAATTCAAAAGAGATTGTTGATGCAAAACAGCTCATTGAATTAGTCTCAAAGACTAAACCTGGTACTACTTTACGCTTTGAAATTTTAAGAAATAATAAAACTATCGAGGAAAGCGTTACTTTAGCTTTAGATAAAACCTCCCTCGATTAAGGCTCTACTTAGAGAGGATCAATTCGCTTTAGAGTCTTATTTAAACTTATCGCATTATGGATATCGCAAGCTACTGTAAGACCTGCAGTAGTGAGCATATCGCCTGTAATTTGAGAGTTAATACCAAAGTCATATAACTTAGTATAGAAGCTTTGGATTTTTAATCTGCCACCTGCTAATCGTAAAACTACCTTAGGTAAGATATGTCTAAACACTGCTATGGTACGCTCAATCTCTTCCTCTGTAAGCGGTTCTTGATGTTCAAGAGGGGTACCTGCAATTGGATTTAAGATATTGATAGGAGTGCTATCCACCTTTAAATCCCGCAAGTGCAAAGCAATATCTACTCTATCTTCAACTGACTCCCCCATACCAATAATGCAGCCAGAGCAGATTTGTAGTCCTGCTTTTTTAGCAGCTTTAATCGTTGCATCTTTATCTTCCATACTATGAGTAGTACAGATAGATTTAAAGTAATTAGGAGAGGTTTCAATATTGCAATGATATCTTGCCATGCCACTTTCTTTAAGTTTTACAAAATCATTAAAATCAAGTAAACCTAAAGAGCCACAGCTTGCAATACCAACTTCATCTTTAATCTTTTTAAAAGCTTTGGCAATTACGTCAATCTCGCCTTTTGCTAAACGCACACCTGCGGTAACAATTGAATAACGATGAATGTGTTTTTCAAAACTCTCTTTAGCCTCGCTTACAAACTCATCTACTGTCTTTAAAGG
>JAEWPL010000127.1 GCA_023460615.1 Pseudomonadota bacterium
ATACTATTTATATGGGATAAACTTCAAATCACAACTAGCATTATATCTTGGTGCAATGGGTAGAGTAATAGGTAGCATTGCGTCATGTTTAATAATGTTGACTAAGAGTTATCTATTTGCAGCAATAATAAAATCATTCTTTGCTAGTTTTACTTTCTTTTTAATTACAAAAATAGGTTTTATTCAAGTAAAGTACTCAGAAAAAAATGTAATATTTAGAGTTTTAATCTTTATTATCTATTTTATTTTGTTTTTTAATTTGTTTCCTACAATTGGACAGATCATTTTGTGGAATGTAGGTGCTGGTTATTACCTCGTAACCTCATCAATTTCACTTTTCTTTCTATATTTGCTTCTAATTCAACATAATAACAGCAGTAAATATTCATACATTTGTTGTCTATTGTTTGCATTACCAGCTGGTTTAAGTCATGAATTTTTGGCATTATTCCTATCTTTGTACTTTGTTTATTATTTTTTTACTACCAAAAATATTAGTAAAGCTAAGCTTATTCCTATAGGTGTACTTCTTGCTATAGGTGTGGCAATTCTTCTTTTTGCTCCAGGAAATTATGCTCGTCTTCATAGTGGTGGTTCTGCTTACGATTCATATCTAAATCGTTCTATTTTTGAGAGGATTGTTCATTTTATTCGAAATGATCTGAGTGGGGTAATTGCTGAATTTAAGTATCTTATTTTAATTTCAACGATTTTGTTAGGATTAAATTATTTATCAAGTAAAAAAATTGATCGCAGATCTTTAGAATTCTATTGTTTTGGTTTTCTATTTATATTTTTGATGTTTTTAGCACCAACTGTTGCTAGAAGAGTTTTATATACTCCATTCTTAATATTCATGGTGTCTATTTCCTGTTCTTTAGCTACTTTATTAAACAATAAGTTTAGCTCTGTTTGTTATCGTAGTAAGTCTTTTTTTGCGCTTGTCTCAATATTACTTGCATGTTTTTATTGGTTTACGATGCATTACGTAGCAGTTGCTACGTCTGTTAAATCAACTTATTATCAGCAAAAATATAGGGATAAGCTTGTATCTCTAAATCTAGATAAAGTCGTAATTCCAAATTATTATTGGATTAATGAATATAAACGTGGAGATTATATTGACTATTGGTTTGATTATGAATCTTATGCAAAATATTTTCACAGTAATTCAAAAATCTCACAGAAAGACGTAAATTTTGATTATAGTGCAATTGTTAACGGCAAAATAGTAAATGCAATATCAAAAGATGGTGAAAGAGTAACTGTTTTCTCAAAGCGATACAGAGCTCTTGATCAAAGTACATTGATTATTGAATTAAGCGATTTACTAAAAAACAATGAATTAAATACAATTGTTTTTATCGGTGATAATGGGCTTGGTTATACGTTCTACAGCTCTGAAAGAAATTTATTTATTGACGAAGCCCAAAAAAGAATTTTTATGGGTGCAACAAGTAAATTACCAAGAGCCTGTTTTATAAATGTAGTTGTTAATGGAAAATTGTATAACTTAAGTCAAAAGGTTTGTTTATAAATTAACTGCCAAATTTCCTTAGACTTTTTTTTCGGTTCAATAATGCTTTATATGTTTTTACTACTCCCATTCTTGGAGTGCTGATATGAAAATTAAACGATTGGTTTTGAAAAATTTTCGATCTTATAGTAATGAAGTATCTATAGACTTTGATAATTTAACAACTTTTGTCGGACCAAATGATATTGGAAAAACAACAGTTTTAGAAGCTTTAAATATTTTTTTTAATGAGTCTACAGTTAAACTCGATGAATCCGATTTTTGCGTTGTTAATAAAGATCTACCAGTTGAAATTTCTGTTGAGTTTACAGATCTTCCTAAAAAGGTAGTTTTAGATTCTCAAGTAGAAACTACGCTAGCTAAAGAGTATTTACTTACTTCAGAAAATACATTAAAAATCAAAAAAGTATATAACTTGCTACATAAAGGCAACTCATTTTCAGTTACTACCCACATATATGTAATTTGTAATTATCCGTCAAATTCAGAGTGCAATGGTTTAATTAATAAAAAAATTAGTGAGTTAAAAAATTTAATTAAGTCAAGTCAAATTGAATGCGACTCTCTAACTACTTGTTCAGTGATGAGACAATCAATTTACAACCATTTCAATGTATCTAACTCTTTGATTGAGCAACAGATTGAACTGTCATCAAAAGAAGCTAAAGATATCTATGTGGAATTAAAAAACTATTTCCCTCTTTATACTTTGTTTAAGGCAGATCGATGCAACAACGATTCTGATGTCGAAGTCCAAGATCCTATGAAACAGGCTGTTAAACAAATATTTCAACAAAATGAAACAGTAAAAGATCTATGTTGCAAAATTGAGAAAATTGTATCAAAAGAATTAAATTATGTTGCAAAAGAAACAATGGAAAAACTTTATGAACTTGATCCTAAAATAGCAAAGTCTCTAACACCTAGTTTTCCAGAATCTTCACAGCTTAAATGGACAGATGTGTTTAAATCCGTATCTATAAACAGTGAAAATGAAATTCCATTAAATAAAAGAGGAAGTGGAGTTAGAAGACTAGTGTTAATTAGTTTTTTTAGAGCACAGGCAGAGAGAATTAAACATGCTGAGGATTCTTGTAAATCAACAGGAATTGTTTATGCAATTGAAGAACCAGAGACTGCTCAACATATTGAAAAGCAAAAAATTCTTGTTGATTCTTTGAAAAGACTTTGTGAAGATAGTTCAATTCAAGTAATTTTAACTACGCATAGTTCATTTATCGTAAAACAGTTGAATTCAAAAAATATCAGAGTAATTAAGGCTAATTGTAATGGAGAAAGAGAAGTTACAATCCCGACACAAAATTGTCTACCGTACATTTCTTTAAATGAGATTAATTATACTTCCTTTGGAGATGCATCTGAAGAATATCATAATGAGCTGTATGGTTTCTTAAACGAAAATGCAAGAGATTCTAAAGGAAATCTCTTACTGCAAAAGGAATTTGATAAATGGTTAGCAAAAAGTTCACCATCAATAAAAATAGACTTTACAAGAATAAGAAAAGATAAAAACAATCAAGATAAAATTGAAATTGTTACATTACAGACTTATATAAGAAATATTATTCATCATCCTGAAAATAAATTAAATGATACATATACTTTAGAGCAGCTTAAGTTATCAATTGATCAAATGAGAGAATTGATTGACCTTCTCAAATTAGGAAATCCCTAATCTGTAATCTTTTATTTTTGAGTATGTGGACTTTGTATAAATCAATACAGCATCACATTACTTAATATTGTAAATTACTTTATTTATCCTTATTCATAAGAAAACACCTATATGTGCTTAAATGAAGCCCCTCATAAAACTGTGTTAGTAGCTCAGTTGATGACAGAAATGATTTTAGGCGGTATTGAGTCTATAGTTATGAATTACTATAGAGGTATCGATAAAAATAAATTTCAATTTGATTTTATCGCCCCTAAAGGATCAACTTTTCCAAACAAAGATGAGATTGAAAAACTCGGTGGTAGAATTTTTGTAGTTCCAAAATATTCTCACCCATTTGCTTACATTAAAGCAGTAAGAAAGATCTTTAGAGAAAATCACTATAAAATTGTTCATTGTCATATGAACACTATGGGAATATTTGCTATGTATGCAGCATATAAGGAGCATATTCCTATTAGGATTTTACATAACCATTCAATGATAAATCATTTCTTTTCAAGAAGTGAATTTAAACGAAATATCCTAAAATATGTATTAAGAACATTTTGTAAAATCTATCCATCCCATTTTTGTGCTTGCTCTAAGGCTGCAGGAGATTGGATGTATGGAAAAAACTTTAGTTATACCATTTTTAATAATGGTATTAATGTAGATAAGTTTAAGTTTAATCCAGAAATTAGAGAATCAGTAAGAGCTGAGTTAGGTCTTCAAGATAAGCTAGTAGTTGGTCACATAGGTAGATTTTGCCCTCCTAAGAATCACATTTTTTTAGTTGAGATCTTTAATAATCTTCTTTCATTACATGATAATGCAGTTTTGTTGCTTATTGGTGAAGGTGAATTACTTGATCAAGT
>JAEWPL010000128.1 GCA_023460615.1 Pseudomonadota bacterium
AATGAATTACTGATTGAGGATGAATTACTACTTGTACATCCTCATCGGTGGCATTGAATAAATATCTTGCTTCAATAAATTCTAAGCCTTTGTTCATCATGGTTGCAGAATCTACAGAGATCTTAGGCCCCATAGACCAAACAGGATGAGCTATAGCTTGTGCTGCAGTAACGTGTTTAAGCTCTTCAAGTGGAAGCTCTCTAAAAGGACCACCTGAGCCTGTTAATAAAATCTTATTAACGTTAGCAGCTTTTAGATTGCAGTAACCTAAATTTTCTTGAGCCTCATAAGGTAAGCATTGGAAGATAGCACTGTGCTCACTGTCTACAGGTAATACTTTTGCATCGTATTTTTTTACTTGCTCAAAAAAGATTTTACCTGACATTACCAGTGCTTCTTTATTTGCAAGTGCAATCACACAACCGGTTTTTACAGCGGCAAGTACTGGTTTTAAACCAGCTGCACCTACAATAGCATCTACTACAATGTCTGAGGCGCCATCACCTGCAATTTCCTCAACACCTTGTGCGCCTGCTAACACCTCTGCATAAAGATTTTGCTCTTTTAGAATTTCTTTTAGTTTTACAGCACTGTTTTCATCAAATAAAGCTACTCTTTGTGGCTTAAACTCTTTGATGATCCCTACGGTCTTTTCTACTGACTTACAAGCTGCTATTGCATGTAATTTAAACTCATCTTTGTGTCTTCTGATTACATCTAAAGTTGAGCTACCAATTGAACCAGTAGCACCTAGTAAGGATACACTACGCATAACTAAAATAACTCTCCATTAGCAATAAAGTACACAGTTAAAAATACAGGAATAGCAGCTAGCTGTGAATCAATTCTGTCTAGCATGCCACCGTGACCTGGGAAGATTTTGCCTGAATCTTTAATGCCAGCAATTCTCTTGAACATACTCTCAACTAAATCACCAATTACAGAGAAGATGATAGTTGCAACTGAGGCAATAGTTAAAGCTGTAGGATTATTAGCATAGGTTCCAAAGAAATCTAGTTTCATAAAGATGAACATGCCAACTAGAGCGATGATAATACCACCTGCTAGACCTTCTAGAGTCTTTTTAGGACTTACGTTAGGTAGCATCTTGTGTTTTCCAAAGAATCTGCCACAAAAATAGGCGCCAGAATCAGCACACCAAACTAAAGCCATCACACTTAATACTAGGTAAGCACCGCTGTTCTTATCTAAAGGATATTGATTAGCACGTAGAATCAATAAACCAATCACAAATGGCACTAGCATCAATAAAGCAATCACTGTGCTAAAAGCTTTGTAATCGTGCCATTTTGTATCATGTGGGAATTTAAGTAATAAAGGAATAGATCCTAACCATACAATTAAGCCTGATGCCACAATAAACTTAGCACTTTGTGGAATATTTAGCACAAAGTTGCTTGGCTCTAGAACCACAAACAATAATGTAATCACTAAAGTTGCTATGGCTAAAAAGGTTAATTTGCTTTTAAAGCCAATCAGTGGTCCCATTTCATAGCCGCCTACTGCGAACATAAACAATGAACCAATAGCATAAATTGGGTAATCAGCAATAAATAGCCATGCTAATACCGCTGCTATTAAAACAATAGCAGTTAAAATTCTAGTTAGCATTGTTAGGATCCTTATTTTGAACTTGGGCTGAAGTCATACCAAATCTACGCTCACGACTTGAGAAGAATTGGAAAGCTTCTTTTAGATCGTCTTCATCATAGTCAGGCCATAAAGTATCTGAAAAATACAATTCAGCGTAAGCTGCCTGCCATAATAAAAAGTTACTAATACGTTTTTCTCCACCAGTTCTAATCATTAAATCTACATCTGATGGTACACAAAGATTTTGACTGACTAAATCTTCATTTAGTTCATTTAAATTTAGCAATCCTTGTGAATTTTTAGTAATGATTTGTTTAAAAGCATCTAGAATATCCCATCTACCGCCGTAGTTAGCTGCGATATTTAATTGCATCACGTTGCAATCTTTGGTTAATTCTTCGACTTTGGAAATTTGCTCTTGGAGAGATTTTGAGAACTTGGTTTTGTCACCAACAATTCTAGTACGAATACCATTATCTTTTAAAGCTTTTGCTTCTTTTTTAATGTATTCAGAGAATAAAGACATCAAAGCGCTTACTTCAAGCTTTGGTCTTTTCCAATTCTCACTAGAAAACGCAAAAAGAGTTAATTCCTTAACTCCCATTTTTGCACTTGCGGTTATGACTCTTCTAACGGCGTTAGCACCTTCTTTGTGACCAAACACTCTTTGCTTGCCACGCATTTGCGCCCAACGTCCATTTCCATCCATAATGATGGCCAGATGTCGAGGAGCGACTAGGCTCCCCGATTTAATAGATAGATCTTGCATAAGGGTTAATTAAATTTCCATTAACTCTTTTTGCTTTGCATCTAATAACTCATCTGCTTTCTTAATTGCAGCATCAGTAGCTTTTTGGATCTTCTCCTCACCTGAACGCTGCTCATCTTCAGAAATTTGCTTATCCTTTTGTAAAGCCTTGATCTTATCGTTAGCATCACGACGGATATTTCTGATTTCAACTTTAGCTTGCTCTACTTCGCCCTTTACAACCTTAACAAGATCTTTACGACGCTCTTCGGTTAAAGGTGGTAGTGGAACACGGATTTCAACACCTGCAACTACAGGGTTTAAACCTAAATCTGATTGTTGAATAGCCTTTTCAACTGCTTTGATAGCATTTCTATCAAAAACGCTTAACTTTAAGGTACGAGCATCTTCTACGTTTACTTGTGCAACTTGACGCAATGGAGTTGGAGAACCATAGTAATCAACCATGATGCCATCAAGCAAAGCAGGTTGTGCACGACCTGTACGGATCTTGCATAGGCGAGCGTCTAAAGCTTCTAAAGCTTTAGCCATACGTGTATCTGCATTGTTTTGAACGTCTTTTAACATAAATCGACTCCTAATCGCTTACTACAGTACCTTCATTGTGGCCTAATGCGGCTTTATCAAAGGCACCTTCTTTATTCATAGAGAATACTCTAATTGGCATATGGTGTTCACGTGCTAGTGCAAAGGCAGTAAGATCCATTACTTCTAACTGCTTTTGGATAACCTCATCAAAGGTTAATTTATCAAACTTAGTTGCACTAGGATCTTTTACAGGATCAGCTGTGTATATGCCATCAACTTTAGTAGCTTTTAATACTTCAGAGCACTGAAGTTCAATTGCACGTAATACTGCAGCAGTATCGGTTGTAAAGAATGGAGCTCCAGTACCACCTGCTACGATTAGAGAATGACCTTGATCTAAAAGTTCTCTACCTAGGGTTGCACTGTATTGAGTAGTCATAGATGGAATGCCATAAGCACTCATAAGTACACAATGACCACCTTGAGCTTTTAATTCCTCACGCATTGCAAGACCGTTCATGATAGTTGCAAGCATACCCATTTGGTCACCTGCTACTCTATCAAAACCAGCCTTTTGTAATGCTGCGCCACGGAAGATGTTACCACCGCCAATAACTAAAACGGTTTGTACACCTTGATTTTGTACATTTCTAATTGCCTTAGCTGTATTAGAAAGTACCTGTGGATCAATACCAAAACCACCTTCTCCACTTAAAGCCTCACCAGAGATTTTAAGTAGAATTCTACGTGCTTTATTCATTTGCTCTGAAGACATTTAAAACTCCGCTAATTATTTTTGAGCGGCAGCTACTTGAGCTTGAACTTCAGCAGCAAAATCAACTGCTTGCTTCTCAATACCCTCGCCTACTTCGTAGCGAACGAATGAAACAGCATCAGCCTTAGCTTCCTTAAGCATTTGACCTACAGTGATTTCTGGGTTCATAACGAATGGCTGACCAGTTAAAGAAACTTCGCCAGTGAACTTCTTCATACGGCCTTCAACCATCTTCTCAGCGATAGCTTGTGGCTTGCCTGACTTCATAGCGATTTCGATTTGAACTTGACGCTCGTGCTCAACAACCTCAGCTGATACATCCTCAGGATGTACGAAATCAGGCTTAGAAGCACATACGTGCATAGCAACGTGCTTAGCAATAGTCTCGTCGCCGCCCTTTAGAACTACAGCAACGCCGATTCTCTTGTTTGAGTGAACGTATAGACCGATGGTCTCGTCGTCTTTAGCTTCAACTAAAGCAACACGACGTAATTGTAGGTTCTCACCAATCTTTGCAACTAAAGCGGTTAAGCCTTCAGCAACAGTTTGGCCATCTAATTGAGTGTTCTTTAATACTTCAACATCGCTGATGTTGTTTGCTAAAGCGGTGTCAGCAACTTTTTGTGCAAAAGTTACGAACTCAGCATTCTTAGCGCAGAAGTCAGTCTCTGAGTTAACTTCAACTAGAACAACTTTCTTACCAGCTTGAGCAACAGTGATGATACCTTCAGCAGCTGTACGACTAGCCTTCTTAGCAGCCTTAGCAGCACCGCTCTTACGCATTGCATCGATTGCAGCTTGCATGTTACCGTCAGCAGCAACTAAAGCCTTCTTACAATCCATCATACCTGCGCCAGTAGCGTCACGTAACTCTTTAACCATAGCAGCAGTAATTGTAGCCATGTTTTATTCCTCTTAATCTGTTAAAGGCCGGTAAAACCGGCCTTAAAATTTTCTCTTATGCAACCTCTAATAAAGTCGCATTTTTATAATTGACCGAAAACTTATTCAGCCTTTTGAGCTTCTTGTGCAGTTGCTTCAGCTTGAGCCTTAGCATCTTTCTCTTTTTGAACTGCATCAGCACGAGCAGCGTTGATTGACTCAACAGCGCCCTTTAAATATAGCTCAACAGCACGGATAGCGTCGTCGTTACCAGGAATTACATAATCAACGCCGTCTGGATTTGAGTTAGTATCAACAACTGCTACTACAGGAATACCTAAGTTGTTAGCTTCCTTAACAGCAATGTGCTCAAGATCAGCATCGATAACGAATAATGCATCTGGTAGACCGCCCATGTCCTTGATACCGCCTAATGAACGGTTTAACTTCTCAAGTTCACGAGTACGTAATAAAGCTTCTTTCTTAGTTAACTTGTCAAAAGTACCGTCTTGTGATTGAGTCTCAAGATCCTTTAGACGCTTGATTGACTGACGAACGGTCTTCCAGTTAGTTAACATACCACCTAACCAACGGTGATCAACATAGAACTGACCACACTCGGTAGCTGCTTGGCCTACTTTCTCGCTAGCTGCGCGCTTAGTACCTACGAATAAAACTTTACCCTTGTGAGCAACAGTGCTGCTTAGGAAGTTTAAAGCTGACTCATAGCACTCAACAGTCTTCTCTAGGTTGATGATATGAATACCATTACGCTCACCGAAGATGTATTGCTTCATCTTAGGGTTCCAGTAACGAGTTTGGTGACCGAAGTGAACGCCAGCTTGTAGCATATCGCGCATAGTGATGGTTGACATAGATTTAATCCTCTATTTAATGGGTTATGCCTCCACTGTTCCGTCTAACCAACTACTTTAAGTAGCACCCAAGTTAGGACGTTGTCAAAACAGTGTGTGTTTTCAACAATAATTTAAGTGGAATCAATAAGTTGATTTCACACCTTCGTGTACCCACACAAAAGGCACGCTATTTTATCATGAAAACGCCAAAATTTTACGGTCCCTTGAAGAAAAATTTTTACATTCTAGTTTTAAGTCTGAACAAAGCTAAAAAAACATATATAATTAGCTTATTAAACAAGGAAGTAAATTATGGATATTACATTAAAATCTCCAAGCGAAATTGAAAAATTAAGAATTGTAGGTGCAGCTACCGCCCGTGTACTTGAAATGATTGAGCCTTATGTAGTACCAGGTGTTACTACAGAAGAGCTTGATAACATCATGAATGAGTACATTCAAACTAAAGAAAATGCTGTAAGTGCAGATCTTGGTTATCAAGGTTACCCTAAAGCTACCTGCATTAGTGTTAACGAAGTGGTTTGCCATGGTATTCCAGGCCCACACAAACTACGTGAAGGCGACATTGTAAACATCGATGTTACTGTACTTAAAGACAAATACTATGGTGATAGCTCCCGCATGTATATTGTAGGTAGAACCTCACCTCGTAATGAGCAATTATGTAAATGTGCTCAAGAAGCTATGTATGCAGCTATTAGAACTGTAAGACCTGGCTCTAACTTAGCAGACATTGGTGCAGCTATTCAAAAGATTGCTGATAAAGCAGGCTTTTCAATTGTACGTGATTACTGTGGTCATGGTATTGGCTCTGGCTTCCATGAAGATCCTCAAGTATTACACTACAAGAATAACTACAACCTAATCATCCAAGAAGGCATGTGCTTTACTATTGAGCCTATGATTAACGCTGGCACGTACAAGGTCAAAGTTAACAGAAAAGACGGTTGGACTGTAACTACAGCAGACAAGCAACCTTCAGCTCAATACGAGCACACTCTTTTAGTTACCAAAGATGGTGTTGAAGTATTAACTTTAAGAAAGGATGAGGACTTCCCTCGCGTTATCAGTAACTAGCTGTTTTAGGATCCACATATGTTTGAGACGATTGTAACTCCAAGAAAAGTAATCACTAGTGACGTTGCAAAAAGTTATCCTTTTAAAGATCCTCATTTAGACTTGTATGATGTCAAACAAGGCAGACAATTAATACAAACTTATAAAGAGTATCGTAAAAATTGTTTTTTAAAAGGTTTTAAAGTCTCAAACTTATTACAAGATGAAACCAAAAGTTTTGATGCTTTTTTAAGCAATATTTGGTCTCATTTTGGGCTAGATACTTTCCCTAATTTAGCTTTAGTTGCTGTAGGCGGTTTTGGTAGAAATGAGCAATTTGTAGAATCTGATATTGATTTACTTATTGTTTCTAATGAAGAAGAAATTTCCTCTGAAGAGACCTCTAAAATTGAGCAATTCGTTTCTTTTTTGTGGGACTTAAAAATTGATTTAGGAACTTCTGTTAGAACCATAAAAGAAACCGTTTTAGCTTCAAGAGAAGATCTAACCATCATCACCAATCTTTTAGAAACTCACTTTATCGCAGGTGCTAAAGACACTTATGAAGAGCTTATCACCGTTCTTGAAAATGACGATTTTTGGGACGATGAGAAGTTTTTTGAAGCTAAAATTGACGAGCAAAACAAGCGTTATCACTCCTTTAGAGATACGGTATATTCCCTAGAGCCAGATGTTAAAAATTCCCCTGGTGGTCTTCGTGATCTGCATATCATGCAGTGGCTTGCTATAAAGATTTATCACGCTCGCTGTAATGCTGATCTATGTGAGGTAGGTTTACTTACTAAATCTGAATATGAGGAATATTTAGCCTGTAGAGACTTTTTGTGGGATGTAAGATTTGCAGTACACTGCAACTCTAACTCTAACATCCTAAGATTAGATTTCCAAAAAAATGTAGCCTCTCTTTTAGGCTATGGCGATGAAGGTAATGAGCCTGTAGAAAGCATGATGCGAGATCTTTTTAGGATCTTCAATCGTGTACGTGAGCTTAACAACATCTTATTGCAACAAGTTGCCTTAAATATCAAAGGCTATGTTGGTCCTAATTATGAGGAGCCCATCTTTTTAACTAACTCCTTTGTACAAAAGGGTGAATACATCGACGTCATCGATCATGAGTTGTTTAAAAACGATCCTCACAAAATTCTAGACTTATTTTTAACTATCGGCTCTCACTCTGATATCAAAAAGATCCACGTTAATTGCTTGCGAGCTTTGCGTGAAGGCAGACGTGAGCTTAGTGACTTTCTAATTACTAATGAAACTTGCCGTAAGAAGTTTAGAGCGTTATTACAGAATATTGACCGCTCACCAATAGTATTTTCTCTTTTACACGAAACACGTGTACTCTCAAGCTACTTTCCTCAATGGGCTAAAATTGAAGGTCTTGCTCAATTTGATAGATTCCACTTGTTCAGTGTAGATGAGCACTCGGTACGTGTAATTAAGAACATCTATAACCTTGCTCATAACAAAGAGCCAATCTATCAATTATTTAAAGTTGTTTTCAAAAAGATCACAGAGCCTGAGCTTCTTATTACCGCCGCCTTTTTACACGATATAGCCAAAGGTCGTGGTGGTAATCACGCAAGCAAGGGAGCTAAAGAAGCAGAATCCTTTTGCAGATTGCACAATTACAACGAATACCAAACCAAAACTATCTCTTGGCTTGTAGCTTCTCACTTACAGTTTAATACCACTGCTACAAGACGTGATATCACCGATTTAGAGGTTATCAATAACTTTGCAGACTACGTAAAAGATGAAGAACATTTAAATCTTTTATATTGCTTAACAGTAGCTGATATCAGTGCTACAAATGACAATGTTTGGAATTCTTGGACTGACAATATCTTCAGGCAGCTTTATCAAGCTACAAAATATGCTTTGAGCAATGAGGGTACAGATATTGCTAAGAGCATGCAGGTACAAGCTCTATCACGACAAGAGAAGGTACTTGAATTAACCCATGATCTATCTAAAGACAAAGTCTTAAAATACTTACGTCAATTCCCTATTGAGTACCTAAATCATTATCAAGCAGAAGACATAAGCTGGCATGCTCGTAACATCTTAAGATTTACTAATAGCGAAGCTCCTCTAATCCTATTTTCACAAAAACCAAATGTAGGAACAGAGCTCATGGTTTACTACAAGAGTAACACTCCTATGGTGTTTGGAAACATCGCTAGAACCATGGCTATTAAGCAGTTGAACGTTTTTAGTGCACAGGTCTTTATCACGCACAATTATCATGCATTGTGCACAATTATGTTCCAAAACAAAAAAGGCATGCCTCTTGATCATGACCGTTTAAACAACCTTAGAAAAGCAATTATCGCAGGTCTAGACGATCACTCTCAAACCCTTGATATATCAGCTTCCACACGACAGATTTTTGAGATCCCAACTAAGATTTCTTTCCTCGAAAATATGTCCAAAAAGCAAACTAACCTTGAAATCTCTACGCTTGACAGGCAAGGTCTATTAGCTAAAATCGGCATAACACTCGGTAGCTTAGATTGTTTAATTAGAGCAGCAAGAATTACCACCACAGGTGAAAGAGCTGATGACTTCTTTGCAATTACCGATGTGAACGGTTTACCTTTAGCACCATCTAAAAAAGAGGAACTTAGTGCAGCTTTAAAAGCTGCTTTAGATGGCTAGCATATTTGTGCAATAGGAGATTTAAATGTCAGTTTTAGATTTGCAACCAATCATTGAGGATGCTTTTGAAAATCGCGCTAATATCAACTCACAGACTGTAACCCCACAGGTAAAATCAGCTATCAATGATGTCATTGAAGCTCTTGATGCTGGTGTAGTTAGAGTTGCAGAGAAAAAAGATGGTGATTGGGTAACAAATCAGTGGATCAAGAAAGCTGTGTTGCTATCTTTCCGTATCCAAGACAATTTCCTAACAGAAGTTCCAGGTGGTGCTTTCTATGATAAGGTTCCATTAAAGTTTGATGGCTGGGATGCAGAGAAATTTGCAAAAGCTGGTATCCGTGCTTGCCCAGGTTGTGTAGTTCGCAAAGGCGCTTTCCTAGAGCCAAATACCATTTGCTTACCTTCTTTTGTTAATATCGGTGCTCACGTAGGTTCAGGTACCATGGTTGATACTTGGGCTACTGTAGGTTCTTGTGCACAAGTTGGTAAGAATGTTCATATCGCAGGCGGTGCTGGTATCGGTGGTGTGCTAGAGCCAGTTCAAGCAGGTCCTACCATTATTGAAGATAACTGCTTCATCGGTGCTCGTTCAGAAGTTGTTGAAGGCGTTATTGTTGGTGAAGGCTCTGTTATTTCAATGGGTGTATTCTTAGGTAAATCTACAAGAATTTATGATAGAACCACAGGTGAAATCTCTTATGGTCGTATCCCACCTTACTCTGTTGTAGTTGCTGGTAATCTACCTTCAAAAGATGGCAAGTACTCTTTATATACCGCTATTATCGTAAAGCGTGTTGACGAAAAGACTAGATCAAAGGTTGGTCTAAATGAGCTATTACGTGTAGCTCAGGAAGAAGCTCACATCAATCAATAATAGATTTAGCTCCTTGTGATATAATAAAATCACCTTTATATCTTATTGATATTAAAGGTGATTTTAAAAAACTTTAATTTTAATCACAATTTTGCTTGACATAGTAAAATTCAAACTATATCATATGCACACAATTTGACGCGGGGTGGAGCAGTTCGGTAGCTCGTCGGGCTCATAACCCGAAGGTCGTAGGTTCAAATCCTGCCCCCGCAACCAATAGGAAGTTCGCAAAAGCGAACTTTTTTTTTGCTCATAAAGTTCTCATCAAGTTAACAGTACTTTAAAAGAGTTAACTTAAAAACTACCTTCTCTCTTTAAAACTATTCAAAGTTTTTTCAAGATCCACCATAAACCTGATCAAGAGCTTCATTTAAGCTCAAAAAAGTTACTCAAAAACATAGCATTTATAAGCGATTTTAGAAGTTTTTAATTCTTTTGTTAAAAAAAATAGTGAGAATTTTGTTGACAATAAAAAAAACTTCCTTATAATGTGTCCACGTTGTCAAACATTAAAGACACTAAATAGGGGTATAGCCAAGTGGTAAGGCAGCGGGTTTTGATCCCGCCATTTCCCTGGTTCGAGTCCAGGTACCCCTGCCATACCATAAAGTGAGTTTGATAATATTGGGGTATCGCCAAGTGGTACGGCAGCGGATTCTGATTCCGCCATTACCTAGGTTCGAATCCTAGTACCCCAGCCATTTATAGTGGCTATGTAGCTCAGTTGGTTAGAGCGCGGCACTCATAATGCTGAGGTCACTGGTTCGATTCCAGTCATAGCTACCATGACCACAAATCGCAGGATTTTGTGGTTTTTTCGTTTTTATAGCC
>JAEWPL010000129.1 GCA_023460615.1 Pseudomonadota bacterium
CTGCAAGAACTACACCGTAAATTGAGTTAAACATTTTAAGATCTATTCTGCAACTGTTAGTTTTACACTCTTCAAGTAACTCTCCTTTTAATGAGTTAATTCTTTCTGGAAAATAATCTAAATCCTAGACATTTTTAATCTAATTCAGAGCCAGTAATTCTTCTAAATAAGCACCACTAATTCTTCCTAACCTGAGCCACATTTTTGATTCTTAACCTATACTTAAAGTAGATTCATCGATATTTTGGTGAGTTTAGGGCTTTTTTATTGGTTTTAGGCAGGATCAAAAAAGCCATGGTTTCAAGTTTTGACCGACTAAACCATGGCTCTGACCAAAGTCATGGTTATACTAACACAAAACAGCTATAGATTTGTGCGTGTTGAGCACAAAACTTGGAAAATAGTGCCTCTTCCATTTGTTTTTGAATTGATAAGAGTGCTATTTGAATGTGAAAAAGTAGTCCTTCTTGGTTTTATCTATAGGCATGTAAAACAAATTGGTCTTAAAGGTGACACCATCATTTTAATCCCTCGAGTGAAGATCATTGGCAAAAAAGTAAAGCAACTAACTCATGTCTTATTACCTGAGTTTATATTACCTTACTGCAGATATACCGTAAAAAGTTTAGCTTCAGTATCTACTGAAGAGATTGAAATTGATTATGCAAAGTTATTCACCCAAAAAGAATGGGATCGCCTTCTAGAACTTCCAGTAGATTATAAATCGACCTTCAATTATTTAACCTTCAGAAAACCTTTTCTAAAAAAACGTTACAATCAGTTGGTATCAAAGGTTATTTTGCGGGTAGCTACCCCTGTTTTTACCCTATTTAAGCCCTTTCACTTCTTTCATCGTTTTTTCTTTTGTACTGAGGGCAAGGACAGATTCCTAAGCCCTTTGGGACTTCTAAATTACATAGTTTGCCAGTGCGATACAGGATAAAGTCATATCATTAACTCAAGCCCAAGATAGTGGGTATTATTTGAGGAAAAAATCATGACTTTACGATCAATTAAAAGTGACGGACGTCCTCTTGCAGTTCAAATTGCCAAGAAGATCTGTATCCTATTGGTTAACACCAACAAATCCAATCGAGAAATTGCAGAGGCTTGCGATGTTTCTAAAGATTCTGTGTTTAGATTCAAGTGCAAAATAATCTCTTTGGGAATAAAACAAGCTAGTGAAATCACTGAGCTTACAGATCAGGAATTCTTTAAAAAGTTTTATCCTGGGATCACCGAAAAGGTTTGTCGTGTAGATACTAGTAAAACGCTATACCCTGACTTTAAAAGGTATGCAACTTTACAACTTGAAACTAAGAAAACCACTAATGATATGTACAACCAGTATGTAAATGAAGCTACGAGTCAGAATCTAAAGAGTCTTAGTCTGCAGTACTTTTACAGTTGTATCAAGCAAGAGCTAGATAAGATTAAGCAATCAGCCCCTGATTACTATTTAGCTCAGGATTTCCAATATGGTAACTACCTGCAAGTTGACTTTAGCGGTGATGTTTACAAGGTTAATACTTTTAACGGCGAACTAAATTGCTGCTTGATGGTGCTTTGTTGGCCTGCTAGTTACTATGTTTATGCTGAGTTTGTAACTGGTCAGACAACTGCTGAAAGTTGCCGTGTTATTGCCAATGCCATTCAAAAATACGGTAATAGGATCCCAGCCTTACTTACGGTTGATAATGCAAAATGTTTTGTAACTAAGCATTCAGGCTCTGAAGCTATTATCAATAAGAATTTCGATGAGTATATGCAAAGTTTGAATATTTGCGTTGAAGCTGCTCCTCCATACCACCCTCAGGCGAAGAGTGCCGTGGAGTATTCAGTAAGACTAGTACAAAATATGATGTGCTCAATTAAGTCGGTATTTGCAGATACGAAAAAGACACTAACCGAGCACAATCAGCTCCTTCAAGAGCATATTGATAATACCATAAATAAAGGACCATTCCGTAAAGACTGTAACAAAACTCGTGATTATTTATTCAGAATGTACGAGTTGCCTGCTTGTATGATGATCCCTAAAGTTCCACCTTACATTGGAAATATAAGCTCTGCAGTTGTACCTCGTTCTTACTTAGTTGTAGTTAATCAGCATGAATACTCTGTACCTTATTTGTATATTAGAAAGAAGGTAGATATTTATTTAGATAACGAAACTGTTGTTATCAAATATGAAGGCAAGGAAATTGCTCGCCATATAAGAACAGATGGTGTTGGTCGTACCATTAACCAAGAGCATATGCCTCAGGAGCATCAAAACATTGTTGCAAAACAGAAGATGTATCAAACTACAGATGATGTGTTGAATGTAGCTAAAACTCTAGATGATGGTGTATATCGCTTCTGTCTTTGCAAGATTAAGTATGATACAGAGCAATCAAGTGCTAGAAACCCTAATACCATTAAGTGTTGTGTTGCCATCATCAATGCTTATAAAAGAGCACCTGTAAAAGGGCTGTTTGCTGAAGCTTGTAATTCAACTTTAACTTTACCACCTGAACTTTGGAATTCGTACAAGGTTAGAGAACTCTACGATCAAGTTCTTAGAGAATATTCAAGTTCTAAAAATCAAACCGTAGCTCATCAAACTGAAATTTATATTCCTAATGAAGAAGATGCTTTCATTAGAGACTATAGCTCTGATGCATCTACTGCAAAATCAACCAACGATGAGCTTAAAAAGTTAGATTAAAGGTGGTGAAGTATGACAAAATTAACAATCAATCCTGCAAATATGGAAGGTGTGCTTTTAGATGCTCAAAAAGAGCTAATCACCATGGCAGAACGTAGCAAATGTAGTGGCTTTGCTCAGGAATTGCACGATCAATTCACTAATCCAAAT
>JAEWPL010000130.1 GCA_023460615.1 Pseudomonadota bacterium
TTTATAACAAAAGAGTAAGCACAAGGCTTACTCTTTAAGGTTAGATACAGTGTTTTTAATTTTCGCCCCAAACTTCTTTAGCAATCTCCTTTACTAAAGCTAACTTTTTCCATTGATCTTCTTCTGTTAGCTTATTACCAATTGCATTTGAGGAGAAACCACATTGTGGGCTTAAGCATAAGTTTTCAAGAGGAACATACTGACTTGCTTCTTTAATACGAGCTATAACAGTTGCCTTATCCTCAAGTTCAGGTCTTTTTGAGGTAATTAAACCTAGAACTACCTTTTTACCAGGTGTTACATATTTTAAAGGTTCAAAACCACCAGATCTTGCATCGTCATACTCTAAATAGAAAGCATCTACATTTTCTTTATTAAATAAGTATGGTGCAACTCTATCATATGGACCTGTTGCAGCATAAGTTGATTGATAGTTACCACGGCAGACGTGAGTGGTGATGGTCAAATCCTCAGGTTTACCTTCAATAGCTAAGTTATTAACCTTTAAGTAAGCATTAGCCTGAGCTTCTACAGTGATGCTCTTACCAACTTTCTTTTCCCAGTAATCTTTATCCACGATCATGCCCCAAGTACAATCGTCAAACTGAATGTTGCGACAACCTGCATCATACAACTCTTTGATTACGGTTTGATAAGCCTTACCTAAATCATTGATTAAATCGTCGTAGCTAGGATAAATCTCTTTAGTGTGAGCAATGTTATCAGCTCTTAAAAACTCTGATAAGGTTTGGGCAGGAGCTGGTAGGGTTTGCTTTGCTACAGTGTTCTCATCTTCAAATTGTTTTACAAACTTGTAGTGCTCAACAAAAGGATGATTGTGACCACCAATCTTGCCTTCAATTTCAACTGAGGTGTGGTAAGTTTCTAAGCCATGGAAATAGTAACCGTGAGATAACTCAATTCTCTTAACGTTTTCAAGTCCCCACATAAAGTCTAAATGCCAACTGTGACGACGGAATTCACCGTCTGTGATTACATGGAAACCAGCCTTTTTTTGCTTAGCAACCAAATCAGTAATAGCAGCATCTTCAATTTTTTTAAGATCTGATGCTGAAATCTCACCCTTTTCAAATTGAGTACGAGCTTGTAATAAATTCTCAGGTCTTAAAAATGAGCCTACATAATCAAACCGAAATGGTGCATGTAATTTTGACATTTTGAAATCTCCTTTTAATCTTTAACTGCTCTCTATAATGGTGCAAATAGAAAGAAAAATCTAATACTATATTTTTATGGTTAGATATAGTTATTTCCTATACCTACCATTAACATTAAAACTTTTGTTTAAATTTGCCGATAAATAAGTAAGAGAAATAAAGGAGGTGTCATATGAGTCAAGATTTCATCTACTCAATCTTATCAAGACCGCCTCTAGGCGCCGAGAACTTAGTTTATAAGCGTCGCGTCAATGCCTCTGATAAGAATAGCAATAGCAAAAAGACAGGCTCTAAAGAGCATTCCTTCTTAAAGGGATCTTCACCTAATGAATATGAGTTTAAAGATCTGTTAGAGGATGAAAGAGAAGAGCTTCAAGATCAAAAAGAGTCTCTTGGCAAAAATATTGACGATATTGTTTAACCATCTTAGTGGTATTTACGTACCACTGAGATCACAGGTCCTATAATCACCACACGAGTGTTCTCGTTAATCTCAATCTCACTGTATTCCTTATTGCAAGGAACAAGTCTATTTGGTTTTCCAAAGACGATTTTTTTGATAGTAAATTCGTCATCTACAGAAGCTACTACAATATCACCACTGTTAACAGCACGAGAGGAGTCTACTAAGACATAATCACCATGCATGATGCCAGCTTCACACATGCTATCTCCACTTACTCTGTAGATGTAGGTTGACGAAGGGGAGGTAACTAAAAACTCATTGACGTCTAAATTACCATCAATATAGCCTCCATTTGGGTGAGGAAAGCCTGCTTGGATGCTTTCTTGTGCTAAAGGAAGCTCAATATGAGAGTGATTGTCTGAAGCTTGACCAATTTTAGTTACTTTATCTAACATGATTTTCTTTTAACCTTGCACTATCTTTGAAGTATTTTAAGAAAATTTCTCCATTTTGCAAAAATTTATCTTTTGTAAAATAAAAACTTAATAAGTTGTATTACAATAAAGCTGTGAATTAGATTAAAAATTTGGATAATGATTTTAGAAACCTTATTTTATGTGAACTAGTCGCATTTAAAATTGGTAAAAATTAATTAGAATAAGGTCAATTAATCACAGAATTAAAAAGTTTGGTTTAAGGAGTTATTAATGATTGGTTTAGTAATAGTATCTCACAGCGCTCAAGTTGCAGAAGGTATCTGCCAGATGATCACTCAAATCTCATCTTCAGGTGATCACAAATTACCTGTTATAGCTGCTGGTGGTACTGCTGAAGGTAAGTTAGGTACTGATCCTAAAAAGATTTTAGACGCTATTAGAAAAGTAAATGAAGGTGATGGCGTTGTTGTATTGTGTGATTTAGGCTCTGGTGTAATCAGCTCACAAGCTGCTATTTCTATGTTAGAGCCTCACGAGAAACAATTTGTAAGAATTGCTGATGCCCCATTATTAGAAGGCTCAGTAGGTGCAGCTGTTGAAGTTGCTTCCGATTCTCACACCACAATTGATTCTGTAATCGTTGCTGCAGAAGCCTCACGTCAATTACACAAAAAATAATTTTCTATAAAAATGCCAAGCGTAAGCTTGGCATTAACCCTAATCTCTTATCTTTCTTAATTTAATTTTGACTTGGAGTTTATATGTCTAAACTTGTGCAGTCTTTAGCTTTAATGACCACTCTTGTAGCTACTCCTATGCTTGCCACCGCAAATCCTTGCCAAAATGGCTCTATTGAGGTTGAAGGTTATGGTGAAGTTTTAGTGTTACCCGATGTAGCAACCTTAAGTTTTAACGTTAAAAATGAGCATAAGGATGCAAAAGTTGCCAAAGCTAATGTAGAAAAGAGTGTAGCAACTTTTATTGCTAAGCTTGAAAAATTAAAATTAAATAAGGATGCTGTTAACGCCTCAGAATTTTCAATGTACTCAACCTTTGAGTACAAAAACTCAAAAAGAATATTCACAGGTTTCCAAGTATTAAGAGAAGTAAAGGTTACAGTAAATGACTTTATTTTAATTGATAAAGTTATAGCGGCGGCAATTGAGGCAAATATCACTGATATTTATGGTTTAAGCTATGACATCTCAAATAAAGCAAAATTCCAAGAACAAGCATCTTTAAAAGCGATTGAAGATGCTAAGGTAAAAGTGCAAGCCCTTGCAAAGGGTTTTAATCTAAAAGTTACCAAGCCATGCTCTGTTAAGTATGGAAATCAAGGTGGCTTTATGTCTCCTCAAGTTCGTGCTTTACAAGCAAGTGCCATGGATAACTCAAAAGGTGTAGTCGATTACTCTCCTAAAAAACAGACAATTTCCTCTCAAGTTATCGTAACTTACGGTTTTGAGTAATGGAAAAGCTTGAGTTACTAGCCCCTGCAAAAAACTATGAAACAGCTGTCAGCGCCATTTTATGTGGCGCTGATGCCATTTTTATAGGTGGTCCTGCCTTTGGAGCAAGAGTAGATGCAAGTAATCAGCTTGAGGAAATAAAAAAGCTTGTAACTTTTGCTCACCTATTTAAAGTAAAAGTACATGTTACTTTAAATACCTTACTGTATGACAAAGAGCTTGTACAAGCTCAAGAGCTTATTAACTCCTATGCTAATATGGGCGTAGATGCCCTTATTATTCAAGATTTAGGTTTATTCTCCTTAAAAATACCTAAGGCTTTAGAATTACACGCTTCCACTCAATGCTGTATTGATACAGTTGAAAAATTAAAGTTTTATGAAAAGCTTGGAATTACTCAAGTTGTCTTACCAAGAGAGTTTACTTTAGAGCAAATTCGAGCCTTTAAAAAAGCTTGTCCAAAGATAAGATTAGAAGCCTTTGTGATGGGCGCTTTGTGCGTGGGAGTTTCAGGTATTTGTATGATCTCTGAAGAATTGTGTCACAGAAGTGCTAATCGTGGATGTTGTGCTCAAATCTGCAGATTACCGATGCAATTATTTCACCAAAATAGAGAAGTAAAAAGAGGATATTTACTGTCTTTAAAGGATAATAATCAAGAGCATAATCTCTCAAAGTTAATCAAAGCAGGTGTAAGCTCCTTTAAGATTGAAGGTAGACTTAAAGATGAAAGTTATGTTGCTAATGCTACAGCTGCCTTTAGTCAAAAGTTAGACAGTATTATAAAAAGTGATCAAAACTTATGTCGTCAAAGCTTTGGTAAACGCACCATAAACTTTAAGCCTGATTTATCTAAAACCTTTAACAGAACTTTTACAGACGGTTTATTAACAGACGATAAAGACAAGCTTGTAAACGATAGAACCCCAAAGTTTATTGGCCCATATGTGGGTAAAGTTATCAAAAGCTCTGTTAATGGTAAAAACACTCAAGTAACTATTAAAAAAGTTGAAAGTATAAGTTTTGCAAATGGTGATGGTTTAACTTATTTTGCACCACCACAAGATCCAAAGGCAAAAAGCCTTGAACATACCATTGAAAGTGTGCAAGGATTTAGATGTAATAACGTTCTAAGTGATTTAGATAATACAGCCACACTTCAAGTATTAGGCAAAGTAAACATAGCTCAAGGAACTTCTTTATATCGCAATGTAGATCTCAAGTTTGAAGAAAGTCTAAAGCAAAAGGATTTTGCTTTAAGAACCATATTTTATAATCTAAAGCTTGAAGTTGAAAAAGTTAAGAACGATGATTATCGTTGTACTTTAAGTCTTATAGATGAGTATCAACATAAGTTTGAAAGTAATCTTGAGTTTACTTATGATGACAGTCAAAGCGCACTTTTAGAAGATAAAATTAACAGTACCTTGTCTAAAAAGGGCAGTGTCTACACTCGCCTTGAAAAGCTAACTTTTAAAGGTTCACTAGATAAACTAACTCTTAAAATCTCTCAGTTAAATACATTAAGAAAAGAGCTTTTAAATAAGTGGCTAGAGAGTTTTAATACTCCTTTAAATAAACTTGATGAGTATTATCAATTTGATTTAACTAAAGTTAACTATCCTTGCAAAAACATCGATAAACGCTTAGTTTTAAATTCTAAAGCTTTAAAAATCTATGAGATGTCTTGTTGCAAGGTAGAAGATCCAAAAGAGAACAATTGTGTCTTAACCTCAAAATATTGCCTAGTACGTCAATATGGCAAATGCTCAAAAGAAGGTGGAAAAGTGTCAGACTATAGCCTTCTTGTAGGTAATCAGTCTTTTAAAGTAGTCTGTGATTGCAAAAATTGTAGAATGAAGCTTTTCAAGAGTCAAAAGTAATATGACAGCTGATTTTAAAGATCAAATCCTATCTAGTAAGGCTAAATTAAATCAGCCTGTTAAAGATTTTCTAGGATCTGATGGCGTATTTAGTAAAGCAATTGCCAATTTTAAGGTGCGTAAAGGACAGCTTCTTATGGCTCAAAATTGGCAGGACACCATTCAAAATGGAGATGTGCTAGTTTGTGAAGCAGGTACTGGTACTGGTAAAACCTTTGCTTATTTAATACCTGCAATTTTATCTGGTAAATGCACTTTAATCTCCACAGCTTCTAAAGCTTTGCAAGATCAGCTGGTTAAAAAAGACTTACCTGCGTTATTTGACCTTTTAAACTTACAGCCAAACTTTATGGCTTTAAAGGGCTTTAATAATTACTTGTGTCTTGCTAAGTACCACGATTTGTGCGACAAGTTTGTAACGTCTCATACCTTAAAGTTTGATGAGAGTAACTTAGACAAAGATGCTTCTTTTGATGATACGCTCACCGATGAGCAAAAGCTTGATGCTGGAGCTGAGGTTGTCAATAACAAAGTTGTCGATGAAAAAACAATTGCAAAACTACAGCTATTAGTAGATAAGACAGAGTTTGAGATTGCAAAAGATCTTCTGAATATTGATTTTGCTGAGGTTAACTCTAAATTTCCAAGTAATGTAGTAGAGCTTGTTACCTGTACTACTGATAGATGTCGTAAGAAAAAGTGTAAATACTTTGATGAGTGTTATCCTTTTAAAGCACGACAAAAGGCAATTGAATCAAAAGTGGTGGTGATAAATCACTCCTTGTTCTTTTCAGCTACCCAAATTGATAACAACTTTGATATGAACTCACCTTGTATTTTGCTTCCAAAATACAAAAATCTCATCATCGATGAGGCGCATGAATTACCAAGTATTGGTCGAGAGCACTTGTCTTTAACTGTGGGATCTTCTGACATCAAGAGATTAACCTACGATATCGAGTTTATTAAAAAGCATTTTAAGTCGTTGCCAATTAAACCCTTTGAGGAAGCTGTAAAAGCGCTTAAAGGCTCCTATATGGAGGTTTTTAGCTATTTAAAGAAGGTGGAAGGTAACGGTGAGAATAAGCGTAATTTTTTATACTACAAGTATGAGGATTATAGTGAGGATAACAATGATCCTTACTTTGAGTATCAAAAGGTTAATCTTGAGTTTAGACAGGTTATTGCAAAACTTTATAAAAAGCTTAGGGCAACAGCTAAATTCTTCCGTGACCATGCCTTTGATGATGACGAGTTTTTTACTAAGATAGGCTTCTTTATTGATAGTAAAGCAAATAACATCACTAACTTGATGAATGTCGATGATAAAGACAATGAGCTTTTCTATGGTAAATATGTAGGTACTGTTAACGTAAACAGAACATCATTTTCCTTTAGTTTAACTCCCCTTGGAATTGAGGAGTTTATGGGGAAATTCTTAAATAATTGTAATGAATACAGAGTGAGTGTGCTTTTAACTTCAGCAACTTTATCTGTAGATCACAAGTTCACTAAATATTTTAATGATGTCGGTTTGCCAAAGGAAACCAAAGCCTTTGAGGTAGAAGGAAGTTTTAATTACCCAAAGCAAGCCCTTATATATACTGATGAGAATTTTCCAGTCTTTAAAGATGACAATCGTATTGAAAAGATAGTAGCTAATCTAAAAGAGGTAATTGACTCTGTAGCTGGTGGTGTGTTCTTTTTAACTACCTCCATAAGCTCCATGCAAAAAGCTTTTATCTGCCTTAGTAAATACTTTACAGGTAAAAGAAAGATCTATTGTCAAAACCGAAACTTGTCGAATGTGCAAATGCTTGAAAAGTTTAAACAAGACGGCAATGCCATTCTTATAGGCACCTCTTCCTTTTGGGCTGGTGTAGATGTGCAGGGTAGTGCTTTATCTTTGGTTATCATCGATAAACTACCTTTTGAAAGTCCTTCAGAGCCTATGTTTAGAGCAAGATGTAAGTTTTATGATGCTAAACACAAAAAGTCTAGTTTTGCAGCTATTGCAGTTCCTGAGGCTGTAATTGAATTAAGGCAAGGCGCAGGTCGCTTGATAAGGCATGAGTCAGATTTTGGAGCTTTGGTAATTTGCGATCCAAGAATTGTAAATCGTAACTATGGCAAGATCTTTATGAGATCTTTGCCAAATATGAAAAAGTGCGCCTCAAAGCAAGAGTTAATTGAACTGTTGCAAAATCATCTGTAGAAATTTAAAACACTTCCTCATAGGTTAATTCATCATAAGTATACTGATGACATTTTTAATCTTTAGCATTAGTCATTAAGTTAACTTAAAGTATCACCTGTTTTCAAAGCTTAATAGCTCAAAGTACTATCTATAATTGTGGTATACTTTAGCAAATTTTTTGATAAGTTAATTGCTATGAAACTACTTGCTCTAGAAACCTCAACAGAGAATTGCTCTGTGGCTTTAAAAAATGACGATAAAGTAATTTATCGCTCTTCTTTAACTACCATTAAACATGCTGAAATCATCTTACCTATGGTAGATGAAATACTAAAAGAAGCTAATCTTGATAAAAAAGCTCTAGAAGGTATTGTGTTATCAGTAGGTCCTGGCTCTTTTACTGGTGTTCGTGTAGCAAGTTCAACTGCCCAAGGGCTTGCTTTAGCCTTAAATTTAAAAATAGCTAAAGTCACCTCCTTAAAAACATTAGCTTTTGAAGCTTTATCTAAAGCTAACAATCCATCTTACATCGTAAGCTCTATCGATGCTCGCATGAATGAAGTTTATATTGCTGTATACAAAGTTGATGCTGACAATTTAGAGCTACTAGGGGAGGAAAAGGTACTTCCTCCTAAAGTTGCTTTAGATTATGTCTTATCACAAATTGAAGACTGTCAAAATG
>JAEWPL010000131.1 GCA_023460615.1 Pseudomonadota bacterium
TAATTAAAGTATCCTCTCAACAAGATGACTCTGTAGGTATTGTTGAGCGTGAGATTTTATTTGTGAAAGTACAAGCTGTAGGTCACACTCAACGTGAAGAGATTAAGACTTTATGTGATATCTTTAAAGCTCAGATTGTAGATATCACTCCAGAGCTTTATATCTTACAGTTTGTAGATACTTCTTTTGAAGTTGACCGCTTCTTAAAGGCGGTAGCTGAACAAGCTGAAGTTATCGAGACGGTACGCTCTGGTGTATGTGGAATTTTCAGAGGCGAGCATTCCCTACATTCTTAAAGCAAAATACTTTACAAAAGCCTCGGTAAACCGAGGCTTTTTTGTGAGAAAAACTATGGCTGACGATTTTTTAACCTATAAAAAAGCACTACTTGTTGAGATAAATCAGTTTTATCAAGAAGGTGATTTATTTAAAGTAATTTGTTTACTTGAAAACAGTGAACTTGATTTTGAGTTATGTTTGCAACTTGTACGTACTTATATCAACGTAGCAAGACAATCAGGTGATCCTTATACCCTTTTATCTAAAGCTCAGACACTACTAGATAAATTTAGTAAAGAAGGTCATGAGAATGCTTATTATCAGTTCTATCAAGGCTGTATTCTCTTTAATCAAGGTTTAATCAATGACAGCTTAGTTAGATTTGAACAAGCTTTAAAGTTTGTACCTGCAAGCGATCCTAGATTGTTAAATAATCTTATGATCTACAAGCAATTAGCACTTAAAAATCAAAAAGTAGCTAATTTTAAAGGCTGTAGTGAGGAGAAAGAGGCTCAAATTCTAAAACACTATGAAGACAATTTTGGAGGCAAACCTAATTACTTTGCAAAAGTAGGTCAAGTTAAGTTATACGTCATAAGACCAAATGCAGAGTATGACTTTAACATGATGGTAACTGTAGGCTTGTCTTCAAAAAATCAGCTCAATGAAGAACAACAAGTTGAAGATCTTGAGTTGTGTTTTCCATTAGAAAAGGACTTTCAAACTCATGATCCTACAGAAGTTCCTTTTGAAATCTCTATGTTCAAAGAAGTAATTGAAAACATCATCTATCAAGACAGATTTGTAGGTTTTGGTTACTGTTTTGAAAATGATAGAAGCTTTTCAAAAGCTACAGCATTTAATGGTGTGATGTTAACTGCAATTGGTGAATACCCTGTAGAAGCTCAAAGTTTAAATCTTAAGGATAAGACCATTAACTTCCTGCAGATGATCCCACTAAGACCTTTAGAACTTAATTTTAGAAAGCAACATACTGCGCTTGAATTACTCGAGCAATTTGAAAATCACCATGTTGCACTAACACCTTTTATTAAAACTAGAATTGATGTCTGCAATCAGATTGTCTAAATAAATTAGCTAGAGGCTGTGATGGCTAGAAAGACTGTAAAAGATAAAGCTTGTGATAAAACAGAAGATAAAGTTTTGGTTCCTAAAGTTGAAAAAGTCTTAGGCGGTGCTTCCTATGCGCTAATGAGACTGATGGAGCAAAATCATATTGCAAAAGCTTTAAAACAGGTATTTTATAAGAACCGCAATGACTTAAAGCTAGCCTCACTTGTGATCTATACAGTCTTAAGCAAACACAATTGCCTAAACGAATTTGAGTCTTTTGCAAAAACTCAGTACTTAATTTATGATATTTTTTTTCAATTATATCAAAAGTAAATTGCGCGGTTTGTCATAAATATTGCGTTATCAAGCCTTATCTGTTGTTTTAAGTCACATTATTATAATTTCCCTTTCTAATAGAATGCTTTTTAAGTCTGAGCACTTGATCCTAAAAGAATTTAATCCTCGCTTGATATTTATATTTACAGCTTTTGTTGTAAAATTAAACAATCTAAATGTAATTAACACAGAAGTATCATGGAAAAATTAAACGGCGCTCAACAAGTAGTTCGTGTATTAGAAGATCTTGGTGTAACTAGAATTTTTGGTTACCCAGGAGCTGCTGTTACAGATATCTACGACGAATTATACGATTCAAAAAAGATTGTTCACACTCTTGCTCGACACGAGCAAGGTGCAGTGCACATGGCTGACGGTTATGCAAGATCAACAGGTAAAGTCGGTGTCTCTATCGTAACCTCCGGTCCTGGTGCAACTAATACTGTGACAGCATTAGCTACTGCTTATGGTGATTCAATTCCACTTGTCTTAATCACAGGACAGGTAAGCACCGATTTAATTGGTACTGATGCCTTCCAGGAAGTGGATACTATGGGTGTTACAAGACCTGTAGTAAAGTACTCTTTCTTATGTAAGAAACCTGAAGACATCGCAATCAACATTCGTAAAGCCTTTTATATTGCCTCAACAGGAAGAAAAGGACCTGTAGTAGTTGATATTCCAAAGAACTGTCAAAACAGAGCTTACTTATTTGATTACGACAATAAATCTGATGTTCATATCAGATCTTATAATCCAACCATTTTTGGACATAAAGGTCAGATTAAACGTGCAGTAAGCGAGTTATTAAAAGCAAAACAACCTGTAATGCTAATAGGTGGTGGCGTTGTTCAAGGTGATGCTAGCGCTGAAGTTTTACAAATTGCAAAGCGCTTAAACCTACCTGTAGTATCTACTTTAATGGGCATTTCAGGCTACCCTGCATCCGATCCTCAATATCTAGGTATGCTAGGTATGCATGGCTTATATGAAGCTAATGAAACCATGCATAACTCAGATTTAATCTTTGCAGTAGGTACTCGTTTTGCAGATAGAGCTACAAATAAAGTATCAAAGTTCTGCCCTAACGCTACCATAATTCATATTGATGTTGATCCTGCATCAATTTCAAAGACTGTAACAGCTAATATTCCTATCGTAGGTGATGCTAAAACAGTACTTACTCAAATTCTTACCGAGTTAAAAGAAGTTGATGGTAAACCTAATTCAGACATCAACTTGTGGTGGGATAAAATCAATGTCTTTAAGCAAAAGCATTGCTTAGACTTCCGTAAAAAAGATGGCATCATAAGACCACAGGAAGTTGTTCAAACTCTATCTAAAGTTTGCCATGAGTTAGGTCTTAACCCATATGTTACAACTGACGTAGGTCAGCACCAGATGTTAACCGCTCAATACTTCAAATTTGAGCAACCAAGACATATTATTACCTCTGGTGGATTAGGTACCATGGGATTAGGTTTCCCTGCTGCTATAGGCGCACAATTTGCAAATCCACACGATTGTGTAATCTGTATCTCAGGTGATGGCTCTTTCCAAATGAATATGCAAGAGCTTGCTATCGTTAAAAAGTACAAGTTACCAGTTAAGGTATTTATCCTAGATAACTCTGTATTAGGTATGGTTCGTCAGTTCCAAACTGTGTTCTACCATGAAAGATACAGTGCTACAAACCTAGATGGTAATCCAAACTTTGTGAAACTTGTAGAAGCTTATGATTTGAAGGGTATTCAAATCACTGACGATGCAAATCTTGAGGAAGATTTTAAGAAGATCCTACTTGATAAAGACAACTTTACTCTAGTAGATGTAATTACAGATACTAATACTAAGGTAATGCCTTGGCTTAGAGCAAATGGCTCTATGGTTGATATGATGTTAAATGACGAGGAGAAATAAATGAGACACGTAATTTCAATTTTAATTGAGAACGAAGCTGGAGCTTTATCACGTGTTGTGGGTTTATTCTCTCAGCGTGGTTATAACATTGACAGCTTAACTGTAGCTCCAACTGACGATCCTACCTTATCACGTTGTACTATTTTAACAACAGGTGAAAAGGATGAAGCTGAGCAAATCACTAAGCAATTACACAAACTAGTTTGTGTATTTAGAGTATCAGCCCTTTTTGAAGAAGCTGAAGGTGGTATCGAGCGAGAGATGGTGTTAGTTAAGGTAAATACCCCAAACAGAAACGTACGTGACGAGGTTAAGGGCTTAGCTGATATCTTCAGTGCCAAAATCATTGATGTAAACGCTGAGATCTTTACCCTTGAATATGTTGGTACCTCAAGTGAGACTGACAACTTTATTCAAACTCTATGCAAACTTGCTGAAGTAGTAGAGGTAGTACGCTCTGGCGTCTTAGGAATTGCTAAAGGCACTCATTACATGAAGCCTTAAGCTTTTGAATGGTTACAAAAAACCCAGCGCACGCTGGGTTTTCTTTTTGAAAATAACTAATGCTCTGATTAGTTGATCTTCTCACGAATACGTGCTGCTTTACCGGTACGGTCACGTAAGTAGTATAACTTAGCACGACGTACGTCACCACGACGGGTAACTTTGATAGAAGCGATTAGAGGTGAGTGAGTTTGGAATACACGCTCAACACCTTCGCCTGATGAAATCTTACGAACAGTGAAAGATGAGTTTAAGCCACGGTTACGCTTAGCAATAACGTTACCCTCAAAAGCCTGTAAACGGCTCTTGTCGCCTTCAACAACCTTAACCTCAACACGAACGGTATCACCTGGGTTGAACTCAGGGATATCAGTACGAATTTGCTCTTTCTCTAGCTGATCAATAATTGGGTTGCTAGCCATTTTGAAATACCTACCATTAAGTAAAAACAAAAACCTTTAATTAAGACCGTGCTCTTCTAGATATTCTTGAAGTAATTTCTTCTCAAGCTTATCTAACTCACGGTGCTCTAGCAAGTCAGGGCGTCTTTCATAAGTTCTGCCAAGACATTGCTTTAAACGCCAGTTACGGATCTTTGCATGATCACCACTCATTAAGATCTTTGGAACTTCAAGTCCATCAATCACCTCAGGACGTGTGTACTGAGGAAAATGAAGTAGTCCTTTAGCAAAACAATCTTCATTAGCGTTCTGAATGTTTCCAAGCACTCCAGGAACCATTCTTGAAACGGCATCGATGATACACATAGCAGGAAGTTCACCCCCCGATAGGACGTAGTCACCGATTGAAACCTCCAGATCGACTTCAGTCTGAAGGACGCGCTCGTCAATACCCTCATAGCGTCCAGCTACTAGGATCATTGAGCCCCAACTGTGGAATTTAGTGACCAGAGAGTGATCAAGTTGTTTACCTTGAGGTGATAAACAAACTACTTTTGTTCCTTCTGGTGCTTGAGCTTTGGCTGCATGAATTGCATCACGCAAAGGCTGTACTTGCATCAACATACCTGGACCGCCACCGTATGGCTTGTCATCCACGTTGTGAAACTTATCAAGAGTATAATCACGAGGATTGAAACACTCGACTTTAATCAGTCCGTTTTCACAAGCTCGTCTAGTTACTCCTGATTTAGTGACAGCGTCAAACATCTCAGGAAAGAGCGTAACAACACCAAAATACATGGTTAGTAATCTACGCCCCACTCAACCTCAATTGTCTTAGCTTCGAGATCAACTGCTTTAACAATTGGGCCCACGACATAAGGAATTAGAAAATCTTCTGTACGTTCCTTAGCCAGGTGGTCAGAGGGAGAAACTTCTAAAATAGGAGTCGCTCCATAATCCCTAATTCTCGATACATTACCGAGCATTACACCTTCAAGTCCTATTACCTTGCAACCAACCAAATCTGCAAGATATACAGTACCTTCAGGTACAGGTGGCAGGCTTGAACGCCTGATCCCTATCTCAGCTCCTGCATAAGCTTTCGCCTCCTCAGGAGTTGATGCCACATTCAACTTAACGATAAAATCGTTACCATGTGGCTTATATTCTTCAACCTGAACCTCGCGCCATTCCATCCCGCGCTGACGTATAAACCATGGCGAGTAGTCAAAAAGGTTCTCAGGTTGGCTCGTAAAAGAACGAACTTTCATCCATCCTTTTACTCCAAATGAAGAGCCTAGGGCTCCCATTGGACGCGGTGTATCTGCCATAAGCAGGAATTAAGCCTCTGCAGACTCTGCAGCAGCTGCTTCAGCCTCAGCCTTAGCTTTTGCTTCAGCTGCAGCTTTCTTTGCTGCAACAGCAGCATCGTGCTTATCAGCTTTTGCTTTTAAAATAGCTTCTTCGCCTTGCTCAGCTTCCCATAGAAGACGCTTTACACGGTCTGAAGGTTGTGCACCCTTTGCAATCCATGCATTGATGCTCTCTAAGTCTAAACGTAGACGGATTTCTTTGCCGCGTGCGATTGGGTTGTAAATACCAACTTGCTCGATGAAACGGCCAGTTGCTGCAAAGCGCTTGTCAGCAACGATAACGTGATAGAAAGGACGTTTTTTAGCGCCTAAACGACGTAAACGAATGACTACCATTTCGCTAGTACCTATATAAAAATAAAAATCCTGATGAATTAATAAAAATTCATCAACTTACAAAAACAGTTGCATTATTTTACAAGAAATTTAGAAAAATTCAAGTTTATTTACTATTGAATTCTTGTTTTTTTGACTTTGATTTACATACCTATTTATTTTATATTTACTTATTGTATTTTTTACCTATTAGTCATAGCATAATTATAGATAACTTAATAGTTACCTTTTTATTCCATTATTATTTAATTGTAATAGGTGAATTTATGAAGAAAAATAAAATCATGCGTCTTTCTTTATCTGGTGGTTTAATCGGATTATTCACCAATAATCCTAGAGCTATTATTGATAATGCACTAAGCAGAGCAAATCAAGAAGGTTGGTACTGCAGACAAGTGTTGCCTCACGCCACTAGAAATCCTATTGTCATTGTATTCCAACTTTTATTGCTAATTTGCACTGTCGGTTTATGGACTTTTGGAGCTGGATATTTATTGCTTCTTGAGAAAGACGAATAGTCTTCTAATAAAGTTGTGGCACTAAAACTAGTGCCACTTCTTTATATTATGAGAACTTCTTTGAATCAACCTCGTAGCTAATCTTAGCGGCTAAATCACCTAATTGACTACTAATTTGAATTGAATCATCAATCAATTGTTGATTGGTGGAGCTCTTTTCTTTTACAAGCTCTGAGGATTTTTCAATATCAGTAATTG
>JAEWPL010000132.1 GCA_023460615.1 Pseudomonadota bacterium
TACCAAAACTTGTGGATGATAATGAACAAACTTTGATCTCTTATCAAAGAAAGCACAATCATATTCGTCAGCTTCAAACACAAAGTATTCACTATCTGTACTGCGAGCTGAAATACCGAAATTCTCAGGAATACCACCAATTAAAAAGCCTGGATTTTTTCCATTAGCTTCAAGGATCCAAGCTAACATTGAGGAGGTGGTGGTCTTACCGTGAGTACCTGCTACAGCTAATACAGTTTTATTAACTAAATAATTCTCTTCAAGCCATTGTGGTCCTGAGACAAAGCGTAGGTGCTCATCTAGCATACGCTCTACCACGTCCATACCACGTTTCATGACGTTACCAACTACGATAACATCTGGCTTAATGTCTAATTGATCTGCATCAAAACCTTGGATTAACTCAACGCCTGCATTTTCAAGCTCACAAGACATTGGAGGATATACGTTCTTATCAGAGCCTGTAACTTTAAAGCCAGCTTGCTTTGCAATCATGGCTATACCGCCCATAAAGGTGCCACAAATACCTAAAATATGAACATGCATAAAATAACCTTAGTGCTTATTGTTTAGCACAATCTAAATATGGCTTAAATTTGTCAGTATATCTAAAGACGGTCTTGCCATCCTTATATTCAATGGTGGCAATAGCATATTGATTCATTTCACCCCAAGCTAAAGCTTTATCAGCGCCTAGAACTAGAAGACCTGTATCTAAGGCATCAGATTCAAAAGCAGAATCAGAAATTACTGTAACTGACATAGTTTGGTGAGCTACAGGATAACCAGTCTTTGGATCAATTGCGTGAGAATAAATCTTTCCTGAGGTCTCATCCTTAAAATAATTACGATATGAGCCTGCGGTAGTTACTGCTTTATCTAAAGCACAAATGGCGGTATAAACTTTTCTTTGTTTTGAAGTAGGATCTTCAATACCAAGTTTCCACACCTTACCTTTAGCGTTTTTACCATAAGAGCGAGAGGCACCTGCTACATTAACCATAAAGTTTTGGTAGCCTTCTTTAATTAAAAGCTCTGCTACAAAATCTGCACCTAAACCTTCACCTACGGTTGCTAAATCTAGTCTTACATTAGGATCGTGTTTTACAAGATAAGCACCATCCTCTTTTAGTAATAACTCAAACTTGTCTAAACCTACTAATTTTAAAGTTTCTTCAATCTGCTCTTGTGATGGCTTATTGCCATCTTTCTTATCTTTACCAAAGCCCCAAAGATTTACTAAAGGACCTACGCTAATATCAGTAGCGCCATCAATGCGTCTGCCTTGATAAACAGTATTTTGAATCATTACACTCAAATCGTCAGAGATTTTAAAAGGCTCTGTAGATTTAAAATCATTGAATTTATAAAGTTCTGCATCTTTATCAAAGGTAGAAATTGCTTTTGTTATTTTAGCAAAAGCACCTTCTGCTAAAGCTTTTAAGCCCTCTTCTCCACCTTTATAGCCACCAACTACATTAACTTGGTAAAAAGTGCCCATGGTTTTACCTTGGACCACAGTTGACTTTGTTTCTACTGTGACCTCGTTATTCTTATTGCAAGCAGTTAAATAAACTGTTGGAAAAATAATACAAGCACTTATCAAAGAAGTAAGTAGGGCTTTTTTCATGTTTTTACCTGTGTGTTTGATTTCAAAACAAAGTCTTTAAACTCTGATTTTTAAACATTTTGATGTGGAATAGCTGTATCTTTAAGCTTACAGTCTTTTAATTTTTTATTAGTCTTTCTGCCAGCTAAAGCACACATTTGACCGCAAGTAGCACAATTACCATCATCCATTAAGGCAGTTCTTGCCTCATCCTCACCTACAAGTGGGCGTCTTTTGATTACAAGACTTAAAGATAGAGCTAATACAAAAAATAAAAAAACTAAAAAACTAATAACAAAAATCATGTCAACTCCACTAAAAACTAATAAATTTTACCATGAACTTTGAAAACTTAAGCGAACATATGTTGCATTATTGAAAGTCAATTTATGGCTTTAATGTCTAAAAACCTACTTGGTTTAATAAAATATTCAAAATCTTCAAGGCAATAAACCATATTTCCAATTTTAAGAAAGCTTAATAATTTTGAAAACAAAACCATGTGCAATTATTTATCATTGAGCTTTGTTAAATGATGCAAATCACTTCAAATTAAGTGAGTAGATAGCTTAAATTTGCGTGAAGTTTAAGATGGTTAAGTTACATTTAAATTGATAAAATAAGAGTTAAACAATACTTTTGAAAAGCAATTAAATATAAAAGGATTTAGCAATGGCAATTAAATATACCAATCCATATGGAAGTGCTAATTTTAATTCTTTCAATGAAGATAAAGTTGCTTTCGTTGATAAAACCAATTTTATTGAAGTTATAGACAAACTTGACACTAAATATCCAATCTTACTAAGACCTCGCCGTTTTGGTAAAACCACCTTCGTGCAAATGCTAGATTACTTTTATGACATTTCTAAAAAGGATCAATATGACGAAGTATTTAGAGGCACCAAAATTATAGAAAAGAATTTGCCCTCTCATAACACTTATCATGTCCTAAATTTAGAGTTCTCAGAGATCTATGGTAATACTTCAGCACAACTTGTAGAAGGTTTTACCTCAAACATAATTGATTCAATAACTGATTTTATAGATCGCTATCCTGAAGTTAATTTTGAGGTTGACGAATACAAGAACAAAACACCAAGTGCTCTTATCAATGCCTTCTTTACAAGCTGCAAAATTGCATTTAAAGGAAAGCAAGATCTTTACGTAATCATTGATGAGTATGACAACTTTGCAAACGAAATCCTAAGTAAAAATAGGGACTTATTCAAAGAAATTACTAATGCTAATGGCTTTTTAAAAGCCTTTTATAAAGCCATTAAGAAGCATACAACTAAAGTAATTGCCAAAACCTTTATCACTGGTGTGTCATCTGTATCTTTAGACTCATTAACCTCTGGATTTAACATTGCCAAGAATGTAACTTGCCATCCTAAACTCAATGAGTTTGCAGGATTTACTAAAGACGAGCTTATAGGGTTAATTGAAAAGCTTGTAGACACTAAGGCTTTAAACACCACTGCTGAAGCTTTAGCTGAAAACATGAGAAAAGCCTATAACGGTTATGCGTTTAATCGAAAGGCAAAAA
>JAEWPL010000133.1 GCA_023460615.1 Pseudomonadota bacterium
AAGGAAAGATTATTTGGGATGAAAGTGATAGAAGAATATCAAGAAGTGATTTTAATTCAATTCATGCAAAGTATAAGCTTAAGGAAAAAGATGTTCTATTAACTATAGTTGGATCAATAGGAGAAACAGCTATTCTTCGAGAGTGTAAAGATATAACTTTTCAAAGAAGCGTTGCTATATTGAGAACTAATAATAAAGTATTACCAGAATTTTTGTATACAGAAATCCAAACAACTGCATTTCAAAATGAATTGAATAATCGAAAATCAACCTCAGCACAACCAGGAATCTATCTAAATGATTTAAAGGAAATTTTTATTAATTTACCTGCAAACAAAGAAGAACAACTAAAAATTGGTGCTTATTTCGAACAATTAGACAACCTTATCACCCTTCATCAGCGACAGTATGAGCAACTTGTTTCTCTAAAGAAGTATCTACTATCTAAGATGTTTATATAGCAAACAAACAAGGATTTATTATGTCAAAACTAGAGTTTGAAATTGAAAACAACCTCATTGAGGTTCTTTCCACAGAGCAGTCTCAATGGACCTTTAGAGACGATTTACGTACAGAAGATCAGCTATGGGATAACTTTAAGAAAATCTTAGAGTCCCATAATCAGAGCAAGTTAAACGGCATTCCATTAAGTAAATCTGAATTTGAACGTGTAAAGAATGCTTTAAATTTCTCTTCTTTCTATGATGCAGCGGTTGCTTTATCTGGAGAAAATGGCGTTTTTAGAATTACTATTCAACGTGATATCGACAACGTCAAAGAAGGTGAAGATCCTAATATTCAATTGATGGTAATTGATAATACCAACATTGGTGGTGGTTCTTCTGTATATGAAATCATTCACCAGTATCAAGCCTTTATTGAAGACGAAGATTCTGCTGATATTACTCAACGTAACAGACGATTTGATGTATCTTTGCTGATAAATGGACTTCCTTTAATTCATATTGAGCTTAAGACTGGCAAGCATCCATATATGGAAGCCTTCAATCAAATTCAAAAGTATATAAAAGAAGGCAAATTTAAAGGTATCTACTCAATGGTCCAAATGTTCGTGGTATCAAACGAATATGAAACCAAGTACTACGCAGCAGCTCAAGACGATGAGCTAAATCCAAAATTTATCTCAGGCTGGGTTGATACCAAAAATAAAATGGTAAACGGCTACTTAGACTTTGCCAGAACCGTCTTAAAGATCCCAATGGCTCACAAGATGGTATCTCAATACTCTATTATTGATAATGATAAGAAGCGTATTAACATCTTAAGACCATATCAAATTCACGCTATTGAAGAAATACGTAAGGCTTATGCTGATAATCGTTCTGGCTATATCTGGCATACCACTGGCTCTGGTAAAACCATGACCTCTTTCAAAGCTGCGCGTAATTTATTACTAGATAAAGCTAACATCAGCAAGACAATTTTCTTAATTGATAGAACTGATTTGGATGAGCAGACCAGCGATGATTTTAGATCATATGCTTCTAACGATGTAATTGATGTAAATTCAACTGAGAACACTGATGAATTGCTAAAGAGATTACTAAACTCAAAAAGAGAGTTGATAGTAACAACAATTCAAAAGCTTCAAACTCTAATCAGAAGATTTGATCCTAAATCACCTTATGCCATTCCAGAAAGCAAAAAGAATAAGTTAGAGCAGCTTAGATTAGCTTTTGTTGTTGATGAGTGTCATAGAGCTGTAACACCAAAAACCAAGCGCATTATTGAAAATGCTTTTAGAAATACCCTTTGGTACGGTTTTACAGGCACCCCAAGATTTGCTGATAAAGTAGGTCTTGATGGTAATCCTTATGAGGTTCACGGTGATTATGTAAGAACTACTGATGGCTTATATGGACCTTTAGGATTAACTGCGGATAAAGAAGCAGGAGTTAAATCTTGTCTTCACAGATATACCATCAAAGAAGCAATTCACGACCAGGCTGTTTTAGGATTTAAAGTTGAGCATCTTGGTCCTAAAAATGTAAAAGATAAAGATGGCGAAGACTTTAATGAATATCTAAGTCAGTATGATACAGAACAACATCGCTTAGAAGTTCTTAATGTAATTCTAAACAAATGTAACCAAAATTGGGGCATAGCTAACGGTCCTGATAAAACCTATAGCGCTATTCTTACTGTACCAAGCATTCATGATGCGATTCTGTACTACAGGTTACTTAAAAAAGTTAAAGATGGTAAAACAAGCATTAAAATCAATGAAGAAATCAAAAAGGTTTTACCAGACTTCCCTAAGTTTGCTATTACCTTCTCATTATCAGAAGGCAACGATGATGTAGCTACTAACGATAAAGAGACCATCAATGAGAATGAAGCTGGTATTACTGAAGCTCTTTTAGACTATAACAGTTGGTTCCATACTGACTTTAAGAGAGCTGAAATAACCTCTTACAATTCAGATCTTAATAAGAGGTTAAAGCGCAAAAATGAGCAATATCAAATTCGTGACAATCAATTAGATCTTGTGATTGTAGTTAAGAGATTGCTTACAGGCTTCGATGCTCCTTGCATGTCTATGCTATTTGTCGATAAAGCACCAATGCCTTTGCACGATCTAATCCAAGCATTCTCAAGAACTAATCGTCTTTTTGATGAAAGAAAGAAATTTGGCAATATCTATACCTTCAGATCACCTTTCTTGTTTGAGAAAAAAGTTAAAGAAGCTTTAATCCTATTCTCAGGAGAACAACTATCTGGTGATAAACCATATGAATTACCAACCTGGGAACAGGCAGTAGCAGACTTTAAAGCGAAATTAGCACTGATAAGAACTATTGCACCAACACCTGACGATGTACCTTCTTTAGCAAAAGAGGAAAAGAAGTTATTTGTAAAAGCATTCCAAAAATATGATGCAAGTAAATATCAGCTAACAG
>JAEWPL010000134.1 GCA_023460615.1 Pseudomonadota bacterium
TACCTAATTTACCGACAGGAACAGCTTTACACATAGAGTTAACATACTCCATACCTAAAGATTCAAGCCCTTCAGTAAGCACATTACCAGGAGATACCGCATTTACAGTAATACCATATGGAGCAAGCTCCATGGCTGCTGTATGCATAAAACCTAATTGCGCGGCTTTACTTGCGCCATAATGAGCCCAACCTGGATATCCTGTGATAGGACCAGTAATAGAGGAAGTCAGAATAATTCTGCCATAGCGTTGCATCTTCATCTGCTCCATTACTGCCCAAACAGCATGGAAGGTTCCTTTAACATTGATATTCATGACATAGTCATAATCTTTATCGGTCATTTTAGCAAGTGGCACTTGAGGGATTACACCTGCATTAGATAACAGAATATCAATAGATCCAAAAGTATCCACAGTGGTTTTAGCAACCATTTTCATATCCTCAAGGACACTTACATCTGCAGCTACAGCTAAGGCCTTACCGCCTTCTTTTTCAATTAAAGCGACCACTTCATCTAAGGCTGTCTTGCGTCTTGCTACACAAACTACATTACATCCCTCTTTACCGAAGGTTAATGCCATTGCTTTGCCAATACCAGCACTTGCACCTGTGACAATTACAGTCTGACCTTTTAGTGATGAAAACATATTCAAATCCTTATCTTAAATAGGTACCAGCCAAATACTCGTTACACAATCTAACAGTGTCTCTTGTTACATTTGCGCCTTCTTTAGCTGCAAAAGGAACCTCACTGTGACTTGCACACCAGGTCATAAGCTCAATTCGTCTTAAAATTGAAAAAGTAGGTAATAAAGATTTTTCATAATCAGATAACTTATTTACTTTCTCATAACCTTTTACCCAAGCTTTGGCTAATTTAGGTGCATCATCAGCCTGATCCATAAAACTGATAGCGGCTGCAAAGTCAAATAAATACCAACCAAAGCCCATATCGTCAAAGTCGATAACATGTAATTGGTCGCCATCTACTAACAAATTAGTAGCTCTACAATCAGAATGAATTACCCCAAAATTGTCATCATTGATGCCATACTCATCTAAGATTGGCTTTACTACATCTAAAGTCTTACCAACAACTGTTTTACCTTCTTCGCTAAGACCTACGCCTTGATGCCAATCCCCCCAGTAGGCATGCTCACCTATGATCCCATCATAGTCCCAAACACGTCTTGTAAACCAAGATGGTCTTTTCCAACTTCTTGCTTGATTGTGCATTTTTGCGCTGATTTCTCCAACTACCTCAAACCAATGATCTAAGCCTGCTAACTCTAAAGTAGGCTCTTTACCATTAAGTTTTTCAAAAGCAACTACCATACGCTCTTCCCCAGCCTCGGTCTTAGTAGTTGCAACATATTCACCATTTACTAAAGGAACGGGTTTTGCAGTAGAAATAGTATGGGAATCATAAAGTGCTTTTACCCAAGCTAACTCTGAACGAATGGCATCTTTGGTGGAGTAATCGTTACGTTGCACTCTAATGATGATCTCTTGATCTGTTTTAGGATCACATGCACTAAAAGTAGCATTTTCAGATAAATTGATTAGTTTTGCTTGAGCTTGTTCACTCATTCCCCATAAAGGAAGTGACTTATTTACCATCTTAGTTAAAGCTGCAACTGTTTGTGGCTCATACTCTTTGCTCATAATTACTCACCTCTAATGTTGGACTTAATCTAAAGTAGATGTTGTATCTTTACCTTTAACATATATCTATGTTGTAGTTCAGTCAATACAATTATAAATATTTTGTTGTTTAAACATTTTTTATTGTATTTACAACATTTGTGTTTTATATTTTATACAACATCAACATTTACTCTGAATTAACTAACACAATTGGAGCGTCTTATGACTATGTTTACTCGTCGTTCAATACTTAAGGCAGCTGGTGCTGCCACCCTAGTAAGTAGTCAAGGTCTTTTGCCTAGCAAAGCTTTCGCAGGAGATCGTGATGATCAATTAAATATCCTCTGTTGGGAAGGCTATAACTCAGCGGAGGTGTTAGATCCTTATCGAAAATTAAAATCAGCCAATGTAAAAGCAGAATCAGCAACTAATGATCCAACCATGGTAAATAAGCTTCGCGCAGGTGAAACTAAAGTTTGGGATCTTATCAATGTAAACAATCCTTGGGCACGAAAAATTCTCTTTCCAGAAGGACTAATTCTGCCTTTAAATAAGGATGAATTTGCACCTTTCTTTGACAAGATGCTACCTACCTTTAAATTTCCTTATGACTGGGCTATGTCTGTTGATGGCAGTCAATTATTAGGTATGGCGCAACGTTTTGGCCCCTTTAATTTTGTGGTTAATACAGACAAGATCTCAAGAAAGAGTGCTGAAGAAATAGGCTGGAAGCTCTTTACCGATCCAAGTATGAAAGGAAAGTTTGCTATTCAAGAATCTGACGATTGGAACGTTGCTCATATCTTTGCAATAGCAGGTATAGATCCTTACAAGGAGCACTCTAAAGAAGAGCTAGACGCCTTTGCAAAAATGAGTAAGTACATCTTTGCAAATGCTAAGTTTGTAGGCGATATTGCAGCGGTAAATCAAGGCTTAGTCAACGGTGAAATTGACGCTTATATCTC
>JAEWPL010000135.1 GCA_023460615.1 Pseudomonadota bacterium
ACCAACACTAAGACTTCATTAAAGCGTACCCCACCTCCCCCAACCTCTCTATACCGAACTTCCCCGTTCTCTCCCTATTAGTTTTGTCACAGAATTTTTATTGTTGTTATTTTTGATAGAAGATTGATTTTGTTTAACTTATATTTTTTCTTCAAAAGTGCATATATATATCGCATGTTTTAGCGGTCAAAGCTCATTTTCTAACCTATACTTTTAGTATTCTCTCTCAATTGTAAATAAGGAGACTAGCTATGAAAAAAGGAAAAACTCTGCCTTTGTCTTTAATTAAAAAGATTTGTGCAGCAATTCTTATCAAGCATTCTTATTCGCAAATTACTAAGCTTTACCAAGTTGGAAAGTCAACTATTCAAAGATGTAAGCGATGTCTTGAAAAGGCAATAATTACTGCTTTAAATGACTTTTTTCAACTTGAAGAAGATCAACTAGCTAAAATCATTTATGGAGATAAAGCTGTTTTAAAAAGAAGAGCTAATTCAACCACTATCATCTTAAAAAAAACTAAGAATTTTGCATTCAAAGGCAATTATCTAATACCTAACGATTGTTATTTTGAGAAGGTAATTGATACTTATGGCTGTAAAAGTAAAAAAGAGCTTTATCTATCCTACGTTAATGAAGCTTTAAGTAATAATCGGCTCCATATTAAAAGAACTACTTTCTACTTACGGTTAAACGATTATTTAAAACGGCATAATCAAACTACTCGGTATTTCTCCTTTAAAAAACATGCCTATGGTGATGAAGTGCAACTTGACTGGTGTGGTGAAAAAGTAACTCTCCTAAATGAAGAAGGAACTCAACACAGTTATCAGATCTTCGTGATGACCTGGGCTTACAGTTACTATTGCTATGCTTGTTTTGTACCTAATCAAACTACAAAAACCACTATTGAAGCTATCAATTCAGGCTTTAAATTTTTCAAATGCCTACCAAATCAATTAGTAATTGATAACTGTAAAGCTTTAGTTACTCGCCATGAAATTGGCCATGAAGCAATTATCAATCAGAATTTTGAATACTACACTGATAGAGCTAATCTTGTGGTGAATGTAAACAATCCTTTTTCACCTAACGAAAAAAGTGCCGTAGAGCATACTGTGCACCTCATTCAGCAAAGAGTACTCTCCTCTATTCCTATAAATACTCCGATAAAAGATGCTCAACTTCTGCTTGAAGATCTAGTCAACCAAAGGATCAATTGCGCTAAATTTAGAGGTGATAGCCAAAAGACTCGGCAATACTTTTTTATAAAACACGAATTTGTAAACTCCAGAGCCTTGCCAACTGCCTTACCAAACTACATTGAGCACTATAAAAATTTAAAAGTCTTAAAAAACTCTCATGTAAATATTTTAGGCAATTACTACTCTGTGCCTTATGAGTTTATAGATGCTTATGTGAGTGTGGATATTGAGGATGGGCAAATTAAAATAATCTTCCAAAGACAAGTAATTGCTACTCATCATGTAATTTTAGGAAAAGGAGCTTATATATCCGACAAAGCTCATTTTGAAAGCCGTAACCTTAAGCTTAATTTACTCTCAAAACTCGAGACTACCTCAGATTTAATTGAATACGCTAAAACTTTTAGTTTTGAAATTCAGTCATTTTGCGCTACCTTGTCTTTGTTTAGAAAATCCTTTCAAATTGCTAAAGTTGCTACCTTATACCTAATAAAATTACATCAGAAATTAAAATTACAAAACAAAGATCATTTACTCAACACTGCTATTACTAAGGTAATGCAAAAGTATCATCACGACGAGATCTCAACTCATCACATCGACGAAGAGCTTAAGATCTTACAGACTTTTCAAGAAGTAAGTTAAGTTTCAGGCAAAAAAAAATCTTGGAGGATCCAAGATTTTTTTTGTACAAAGAATTTCTGCCATCCAAGACTGGACGGATTTTTAACGTTCATTCAACTACATAGCTGCAGAATTTATAATGCTTACTGCTACTGTAGCTATTGCAGTGATGATGGTTAATGCGATTAAAATACCATTTGCTCTAGTCATATACACTGCCCCCATACCTCTTCTTCCTTTTTAATTTTTCAACGCTACTAAATTGTTTGTTTTAATTTTCCTTATGCGTTGTTTGATTGTAAATTTATTGTTATTTTTGTGTTAATTTGTTTTTCTATTTACATGATAGTTTGTAAAGTTTATTTGTAAAAACACAAAGGGGAATGCTTGTGACATTCCCCACATTTGTGTTTTCAAAAGTGTGATCTATTAACGTTTCTTGTCAGGTATTGAGCCTTCCGCCTTAAGATTCATAAGCTTGCTCTTATGAGCTGTAACCACAGCTTGCATTACGATGAATAGACATAATAACAAACCGACTACAATCTTAGTCCACCAAGCTGACAAGGTGCCTTGGAATGAGATAATTGTAAGAATCGTACCTTGAATCATTACACCTAATAAAGTACCAGGCATAAAGCCTACACCACCCATAAGTTGAGTACCACCAATAACAGAGGAAGCAATAGCATCCATCTCCATACCTAAACCATGTAAGGTGTAGCCTGACAACATGATCCAAGAATAAGTAATACCACCTAAGGCTGCGCAAAAGCCTGAGATTACATATACGCGTACACGAATAGAATCTACTTTCAAGCCCATAAGTCTAGCTGACTGCTCATTACCTCCTATAGCATATACGCCTCTACCAAAAGAGGTATAACGCAATACTAATGTGGCAATCACTACGCAAGTTAAAGCGATAATAGCACCTAAGGAGATAAAGCAACCACCAACCTCTACAGACCAGAAAGCAAGATCAGAGTAGATTGCATTGTCAATTGGCACACTGTCTCTTGATAAAATAGCTGTTAAACCACGACATAAGAACATGGAGCCTAAAGTTACGATAAAAGGCTGTAATCTAAAGTAGGTAATCAATACACCATTTAATAGACCTACAGCAATACCGATAAATAACACTAAGAACATACATAAGAATGGACTTAGTGAAGTATCTCTCATCAAGATTGCTAAAGACATGCAAGTTAGAGATACTACAGCACCTACAGACAAATCAATACCACCAAAGCCTGAGATAATAGTAAAGGTGATACCGACTGTCACAATGATCAAAGGTGCATTATCGATAAATAGGTTTAAAAATACTTGTGGACTAAAAAAGCCTTCAAATGCTACAGAGCCAATTGAAAACAACAGCACAAACAAGACACCAGTAACATAGAATGGGAAATTCTGCGATGCTACAAGATCTGATAGAAACTTTCGCATATTAAGCCCCCTTACCAGCGGTTTGAGCTTTCTTCAAACGCTTGAATTTATAATCACTATACATTTGCTTAAACTTCTCAGACTGGAAGATAATGATAAGTAAAATTACAATAGCCTTTACAGCAGGTAATCTATCTGAGGACACACCTACAGCGTACATGGTAGTAGTTAAAGTTTGAATGGTAATTGCACCAATAATAGTACCACCAATGTAGTATCTACCACCTACCATTAAAGTGCCACCTAAGGTAACTGCTAAAATAGCATCCATTTCCATGTTCAAACCAGCGTTATTAGCATCGGCAGCTCTAATTAAAGAGCCTTCAATTAAGCCTGCAGTTCCTGCGCAGAAACCTGAGAAAATGTACACAGCAAATAACACTGCAGTAACCTTAATACCTGCATATCTTGCAGCATTTGCATTGATACCCACAGATTGGATCATAAGACCTATAGAAGTCTTTTTATCAAGCAAAATTACTAGCAATACCATAGCTAAAGCAATGAGCATTGCTGTAGGTAACATCATGCCAGGTATTACACCACCAATATAAGCAAAAGGCTTTTAGTAAACAGTGATAATCTGACCGTCAGTCATTAACTGAGCAATACCACGACCTGCAGTCATTAAAATTAAGGTAGCTACCATCGCTTGAATTTTAAACTTGGCAATTAAAGTACCATTCCAAATACCTGCCAAAACACCCACTAACAATGAGCATAAAATTGCAATAAAGAATGGATGCTGAGGTATACCTGAAATATCGCCACCTAGCATTACACAGCAAGTTGCTGAGGAAATTGCAACCACGGCACCAACTGAGATATCAATACCACCTGTGGCAATTACAAAGGTCATACCTAAAGCTAGGATGATTAAGGAGGAGGCTCTGTATAGAATATCAATAGGACGTCCATACAAATTGCCATTTTCCATAACTTCAATTTTAAAGAAGTCATCCACAAAGAAAGCATTAAATAACAGCAACATTGCCAGTGCCACTAATGGCAATGCTAATGAGCTTTTAGTAAATTTACTAACAAGATTTGCCATGATAGTCTCCTGCAATAGCCTGCATAATGTGAGCTGTAGAGATTTCCTCATCACAAAGCTCAGTTACTTTCTCATGATCACGAATTACCATCACACGAGAACAAGTACGTACCATTTCTCCCATTTCACCTGAGATAAACACTACAGACATTCCTTTCTCTTTAGCTAAAGACACAGCTAAAGCCTCAATTTCAGTCTTAGTACCTACGTCAATACCACGGGTAGGCTCGTCTAAAATCAACAAGTTAGGCTCTGTTGCAAGCCATCTTGCAATAATCACCTTTTGCTGATTACCACCAGATAGATTCTTAATTAACTGCTCTCTATCAGAAACTTTAATTCTAAGTAGATTGATATAGTAATCGGCAAGTTTCTCTTGGCGTTTTCTTGACATATGTTTGAACATACCGTTTTTAGCCTGCAGTGCTAAAATAATGTTCTCACGTACGCTCAAATCACCAATAATACCTTGTACTTTTCTATCTTCAGGGCAGAAAGCTACACGCTTTTTCATCATATCCATTGGAGTTTTAATATTGACACTTACTCCATCTACATAGATATTACCTGAGGATTTTAATAAGGTTCCAAATAAGGTTTCAGCAATTTCAGAACGACCAGAGCCTAGTAAACCTGCAAAACCTACTACCTCACCTTCTTTAATGTCTAAAGATAAGTCTTTTACTTTACCTGGTACTGTCACATGCTCAGTCTCAATAAAGATATTCTGACGAGGTTTAGATTTGTCTACATTAGACTCAATTTCACCTTCTTTAACTTCCTTACCCATCATCTTTGAGATAAGCTCAATTCTAGGTAAGTTTTTAACCTCATATTCACCAATATAGGTACCATCACGTAAAATCGTAATACGGTCACAAATGGTGTAGATTTGCTCAAGGAAATGAGAAATAAAGATAATAGAAATCCCCTGCTCTTTTAGAGCTCGCATGATCTTAAATAGTCTTTGGGTTTCATGCTCTGATAAAGATGAGGTTGGCTCATCTAAAATTAACACTTTACATTTAGTGTCAATGGCACGGGCAATTGCAATCATTTGTTGCATTGCTACAGGGTAGAAACTTAATTCTTTAGTAACGTCAATATCGATGCCTAATTCTTTGAATAATAAATCAGAGGCATTTTTTTGCATGGTAGCCCAATCAATACGACCAAAAGCACCTCGAGGCTCGCGACCAATGTAAATATTCTCAGCAACCGATAAATTAGCACAGAGGTTTACTTCCTGATATACAGTGGAAATACCCATCTTTTGACTTGCTAATGGTGTGGTAGGCTCTATAGTTTTGCCATCAAAATTGATTTGGCCATTGGTTTTGTGGTAAACGCCAGTTAATACTTTCACTAAGGTGGATTTACCTGCGCCATTCTCTCCCATCAAAGACATAATCTCACCTTTTTTAAGGTTAAAACATACGTCTTTTAAAGCCTTTACACCAGGAAAGAACATATCGATATGGTTCATCTGCAAAATATAGTCGTTGTCTTGTGAGGTCATAAAGCCCTCCTTATGCAGGTATTAGGTAATTTATATGCAGATTTGATTTAAAAAGAGGGTGCAAAAGCACCCCCATTTGCTTGATTAAGATTAGTACTTACGACTTGGGAATACGTCTTTAGCAACTTCTGCTGGATATACGCCTTCCTCAACGAATACACTCTTAGGTACAGCTTCGCCGTTTAAGATCTTCTTAGCTGTTTCAAAGAACAAGTCACCTTGAAGTGGGTTACACTCAACAGTTGCGTTTGCCTTGCCTTCAATCATAGCTTGGAAGATACCCTTAACACCGTCTACAGATACGATTACGATGTCTTTAGCTGGAACTAAGCCAGCAGCTTCAATAGCCTGAATTGCACCTAAAGCCATATCGTCGTTCATAGCAAATAGAACATCGATATCATTACGATTTGACTTTAAGAAAGACTCCATAACTTCTTGACCCTTTTGACGAGTAAAGTCACCAGTTTGTGAAGCTAGGATGTTGTACATATCTTTGTTAGGAGACTCTTTTAGAGCATCGTTAAAGCCGTTACCACGACCTGTGGTTGCTGATGCACCTACAGTACCTTCAAGGATAACGATGTTAATCTTATCGCCACCATTACGTGGTTTAATATTCTTCTCGTGAATATAACCATCTAACCAATCGAATACTTTACGACCTTCGGTGTAGCTGTCAGTACCAATCTTTGCTACATATAGTGAAGGATCTGATACAGTTAGGTCACGGTCCATAATTAAAACAGGGATCTTAGCTCTCTTAGCTTCTCTTAAGATGTTATCCCAACCTGTTGCTACGATAGGTACGAAACCAATTAAGTCAACCTTTTGAGCAATAAAGGTACGGATTGCTTTAATCTGATTCTCTTGCTTTTGTTGAGCATCTGAGAACTTCAAATTAACACCGTGTTTTTTAGCTGCAGCTTTAACATCATTAGTATTAGCTGTACGCCACTCAGACTCAGCACCAATTTGTGAGAAACCGATTGTAAGTTCTTTAGCTTGTACTGACATTGACTGAGCCGCAATAACAGCACCAATTGATAATGCTAATAAGCCTTTTACAAGTTTCATATGTACTCCTAACTTATGTTTGGTTGTTTGAAAAAGACTTTTAAAAGTCTTTACAATTTTGATTGTAGAGCAAGAATTTTTTAATGACGGCAAAGAATAGAAAAAACGTGATTGTGGTAACTTTTTTATACAGTTTAATACTAAAAAACTAGACTAATGTCACCTTTTGAAAACCTTTGCGGTATTAACAGCTTTCAAAAGAAAAGTATAAGATTTTCAAAAATCTTATTTATAATCAAAATGTTAACATTTTGATTATAAATTATTTGAAGATTCAAGAAGAAATAAGGTGATTTTTACTGTAATCGTTTACGGTGTATTTACAACATTTTTAGAAATTCTTTATCAAGCTTTTTTAAAGCTTCTACTAAAACCTCTTCAAAGTCTTTCATTAGAGGATTTACGGTAGGAATTCTGTCTAATCTTTTACAAAGATCATTGTAAATTAAAGTTTGCTTCTTATTTAAGGGAGTTATAGCTCTTTTATAAAACCAATAATACCCTTGCAAAGGCATCATAAGCAAAAAGAGCACACAACAAATAACTATAGGAAAATTAGATCCTAGAGCAAATAACAAAGGGATCCCTTTAAAGCCACCTCCAAGGTAAATAGCCCAAAATAGAATAAACACGATAAAAGGAGGCAAAATAAGATTTGCTCTTAGCATCGCTATCTTTACTCTATTCTCTTTAAACACTGGATTTAAAAGTGGCTCTAAAGGCCATTTTTTCATATAGTTAATACCAATACTTAATTTTTTAAACAACTTTAATCACCAAAGTTTAATCAAGAACAACTTTTAAAGTCATTTTCAAAATACACTTTAAAAGATCTAAGCTTTGCTTTCATTATATTAAAAATCAAAGAGTGTCTGTACAGAAAAACAAATTCTAAAGCTTATGCTAAATACAAATTTTAAAGCAGATACTGTGGTATAATTTGGATATTTAAAAAGGCTTTGAGGCCTTATCTTTTTATTTACATTCAGCATATTTATCGGAGTATCAAGTGACACGTAATGTAATACTTGTTCCAGCAGGTAAAACATCTGGCATCTATACCGTAGCTTTAGGTTTAGTTAAAGCTTTAAACAATCACAATGTAAAAGCAGCTTTATTTACACCTTTTGCTAATTGCAAAAACGCAAAGTGCATTGCTACAGCTATTTCAAAATGTTGCGCTGCTAAAGCCATTGCTCAAGGACAAGAAAGTGAAGTTCTAGAAAAGATTGTTGGTAACTACAATCAATTAAAAGACAGTGGCAACTACGATGTAATTATCATCGAAGGTGTTTGCCAAGCTCCATTTGATAAAGATGACATGAATGCTAAGATTTGCCACGCATTTGATGCTGACATTATTACCTTAGTAAATGGTGCTTGCTCTTGTGCTAAAAAGGCAATTGATGCAACTTTACAATATTTTGGTAATGCAGGTAAGAACAAAGTATTAGGTTCAATTCTTTTAAACGCTAATGCTCCTGTTGATGCTAAAGGCAACATTAAGTTAGTACTATCAGGTTGCTCTGAGTGCAACTGTAAGTCTGGTGCTACTTGTGATGCATCTGATAAAGGTGGCATTGAAAACTTACTATCAAAGGTTCAGTTTGACAAGCAATACTATGCACCACGTGCTAAAGATATTGCTTCTTACATCGATGCACAAATCGTAAGTGGCGATGAGAACAAGCGTGCTTACAAAGTAACCTTCTCAAATACTGAAGCTAATGATAAACAGTTACTAATCTCAGCTCAAGCAGTTGATAACACTAAGGCTGCTATCGTGATTTTAACTGATGGCGCTGATTGCAAGGTTGAGAATGCAACTGTACTCAAGACAGACAAGAGTGCATGGCAAGTAGCTCAAGCTTTAGCTTCAATGGATGCTATTTTAAATGCAGACGATGAAGAGACTAAGTCTTACATTGAAGAAAACGCAAGCAAAGACATTGAAGATAGCTTAGTAAACTTAATCAAAGATTATGATGCTAATAAGACTGTGTTAATGAGCCCTGCAGCTTTCCGCTACAAGTTAACTCAATTAGCACGTGCAGCTCACAAGAAGATTGCTCTACCTGAAGGTGATGAGCCACGTACAGTAGCAGCTGCTGCTAAAGTTGCAGAGCAAGATATTGCAATTCCTGTATTATTTGGTAACAAGGATAAGATCTTAGCTGTAGCTAAAGAGCAAGGCGTTACTTTAAATGATAAAGTTGAGTTTGTTGATCCTGAGGCTGTAAGAGCTAACTATGTTGATAGATTAGTTGAGTTACGTAAAGCTAAGGGCATGACTCCTGAAATGGCAATTCAAATGCTTCAAGACAATGTAGCTTTAGCTACCATGATGATTGAAGCTAATGAGTTAGACGGCCTAGTATCAGGTGCAGTTCACACCACTGCTAATACTATTCGTCCACCACTACAGATCATTAAGACTGCTAAGAATGCAAAGCTTGTATCAGCAATCTTCTTCATGTTAATGCCTGAGCAAGTTTATGTATATGGTGACTGCGCTTTAAATATCGATCCTGATGCAGAGCAATTATCAGAGATTGCAATTCAATCAGCTGACACAGCTAAAGCATTCGGTATTGATCCTAAGGTTGCAATGGTTACTTACTCAACCATGAACTCAGGTAAGGGTGCTGATGTTGATTTAATGAGAGAAGCTACCGAGTTAGTACGTCAAAAGCGTCCTGATATCGCAGTAGATGGCCCTCTACAGTATGATGCTGCTGTAATGCCAAACGTTGCAGCTCAAAAGGCTCCAAATTCACCTGTAGCTGGTAAAGCAACTGTATTTATCTTCCCAAGCTTATCAACTGGTAACACCGTTTATAAGGCAGTACAACGTAGTGCTAACTTAGTTTCTATTGGCCCTATGTTACAGGGTATGAGAAAGCCTGTTAACGACTTATCTCGTGGTGCTTTAGTAGATGACATCATCTACACTATTGCTGTTACTGCAATTCAAGCTACTCAAAACAATGCTTAATGCAAATTTAAGCTAGATTTTGTAAGATAGCTCCAAGCAATGCTAGGAGCTATTTTTTTATGAGAGTTTTAATTACAGGTGGCAGTGGTTTTATTGGTAGAGCTTTAGTCTCTAAACTTTTAAATTCCCATCAAGTTTTCGTCTATACCCACAAAACAGCAGTTGAAAACAATCTCTCCTTTCCTCTTACAGTTACTGTTTTAACAGCTAATAGTGACTTTCCTAAAGTTGATGCCATCATAAATTTAAGTGGAGAGGCTATCGACAAATCCTTTTTAACCAGTAACAGAATAGCTAGTATTATTAACTCACGTCTAGATACGATAAAACTCTTAAAACAAAAGTACCAAAACGATTTTCCCAAAATATTTATTCAAGCTTCAGCTACAGGGATCTATAAAGACAGTAATGAGGAGTTAACAGAAAACGGATCTTTCAATAACAATTTTTATGCAAAGCTAGTAACTCAAATTGAAAATGGAGCTTTAGCGCTCTTATCCAAGGACTGCTTTGTGTATCTAGCAAGACTTGGTGTAGTGGTAGGTAATGGTGGTGGTATTGTAAAGAATTTAAAGTATCTTCCACGTCCTTACTTTTTAATGGGAAATAATTACATTCCTTATATTACACTTGAAGATACCGCTTTAGCTTTTAAATTTTTATTAGAGCACCACAGCTTGTGCTCTTTTGATAAGCCTTATCAAATCGTAAATTTCTGCTCTAAAAACTACTTAACTTTAAATAAGCTTTTAAAATTGTGTAAACCACAAAGTAAAGTAGCTATCCCCTGCCCTAAATTTATTTTACGCCTAGATAAAAGAGGACATCTTCTGTTAGTAGATCACAAAGTTAAGCCTGCCTTTTTACTAAAACAAGGCTTTAAATTTAGTTAAATAGCTCACAATTCGCAATCGTTTACAATACTAAATTATTTTATATTTCAATATATTAACAATTTAGTACTAAAACATTTTAGTTTTTCTATTTATCTTTTCAAAAGATGTCCTATAATAATCATGTATCCAAGATAAACATTTTTAAAGCTGAGGATCACTATGCTAGAAGATTTAAAACAAAAAGTTTTTAAAGCAAATTTAGATCTACCAAAACATGGTCTTGTAACCTTTACTTGGGGTAACGTATCTGGCATAGACAGAGAAAAAGGTTTAGTGGTTATTAAACCATCTGGAGTTGACTATGAAACTATGACTGCAGAGGACATGGTAGTAGTTGATTTAAAGACTGGTGAGAAAGTTGAAGGTGATTTAAATCCTTCTACTGATACCCCAACTCATCTTGAGCTATATCGCGCTTGCAAAGATATTCAAGGTGTTGTACATACTCATTCTCGTAATGCAACCTCCTTTGCTCAAGCTGGCATTGATATTCCAGCTTTAGGAACTACAGGTGCTGATTATTTCTATGGAGATATTCCTTGCACTCGTCCTATGACAAAAGCAGAGATTGAGGGCGAATACGAGCTTGAAACTGGCAAGGTAATTGTAGAGACCTTTAAACAAAGAGGTATCAATCCAAAGGATGTACCAGCTTGCTTAGTTTACTCTCACGGTCCATTTACTTGGGGTAAATCACCTGATAACGCAGTTTATAATGCAGTGGTTTTAGAGGAAGTTGCATTCATGGCATATCATGCTATGACTTTAAATCCACGTATTGGCAGAATGCAACAAGATTTATTAGACAAGCACTATTTAAGAAAACATGGTGCTCATGCCTACTACGGTCAAATTAAACATTAACTCAAAACCGAATCTAATTATAACTTCGTTCAATTCACCTTTATTGAAAAGGCCATCACCTTACGTGATGGCCAATTTTTTATCTTTTAAGCTACTTTTCCTTTAAGAGATTTTAAATAAGTAAAGTACTTTACTGTCTCTTCTACGATATCTTTTCTTAAGATGAACAAGGCAAGTAAGTTTGGTAATGCCATCAAGCCATTTAAGATATCTGCAAGCACCCATACTAAATCTAAAGTCATAAAGGCTGCTGAAGCTACAATTAACACATAGATAAAACGGTAAGCTAAGATACACTTTGTACCAAAGAGGTATACCACACAGGACTCAGCATAGTAGTTCCAACCTATGATAGTGGTAAAAGCAAAGAGCAAAAGACCAATATTTAAAAGGTAAATACCCCATGAATCACCTAAGGTTAATCTAAAAGCTTCTGAGGTAATAGCTGCACCGTTAAGATCACCACTCCAAGTATTAGTAAGCACGATAGTAAGACCTGTTAACATACAAATTACGATGGTATCAAAGAAGGTACCTGTCATATTAACTAAGCCTTGCTCAGCTGCATACTCTGTTTTAGCTGAAGCTGCTGCAATAGGTGCAGAGCCTAAGCCTGCCTCATTTGAGAACATACCACGTGCAACACCAAATCTCATGGCAACTAAGATACCAACACCTGTTGCACCGCCAATACCTGCATCAAAACTAAAAGCTGAACTTACAATAGTTACGATAGCTGCAGGCAGGTCTTGTATATTTACAGCAATTACAAATAAACAGCCTACAATGTAGAAGACTGCCATTAAAGGAATAAGCTTAGTACTTACTTTAGAAATACTCTTTAAACCACCTAAGGTAACCATACCTACAAGTACACTGATGATGGCACAGGAGGCTAAAGGAGACATTCCAAACATAATAGAGTTTGCCTCTACCATAGAGTTTACCTGGCAGTAAGTACCAATACCAAAACAGCCAGCACCTACAGTTAACAAGGCAAATAGTGCTGCAAGTGGTTTATTGTGCATACCGTTTTTGATGTAATACATAGGGCCACCACGGTATTTGCCTTTTTCGTCGACCTCACGATATTTAATGGCTAATAAACATTCAGAGTATTTGGTAGCCATACCAAAAAAGGCTGCTACAAACATCCAAAACAAAGCACCTGGTCCACCCATGTGTACCGCAGTTGCAACACCTACGATATTACCAGTACCAATGGTACTTGCTAAAGCGGTACATAAAGCAGCAAAGCCTGTGATCTCACCTTGTTTAGATTCGTCAGATTCATTAGACTTTTTAAACACAAGCTTTAAGGAAAATACTAAATTAGATACTTGGATTAGTCTTAATTTATAGGTTAAAAAGATACCTATCAGCATCAAGGCAACAAGCAAAGGTGCTCCCCAAATATATCCATCTATGGTGTCGAGAATTTTTGCTAATGAGTCCATACTAGATCCTTATTAAAGAAATAATGCACTTTTATCATACGCTTATCTTGGATGCTTTATTTTACATGCATTATTTTGGTGCTTTAATTTTAAAGATCTTAAAAAAAGGTTGGTTGCAGTGCAAAAAAAAATCCGTAACTGCCATTTGCAATTACGGATCTAATGTTGGAGTTATATTAAAACTTTCGACTACTCAAAGTGAGTCTTTACCTTAATTACAGTATCAACGATGTAATCTTGAGGATCGTCGCCTATCTTATTAAAGTAGTCATGGAACTTTTTAATGACTTGATAACCTTGAGTCTGAGTAGACTGACAAATTACAAAATCAACAATGTCATTTTTAACTAATTCTTTAGTGGTATAAATCTCATCACAAGCAATTACAAAACGCTTATGCTCGGCATCTGCAATAATTGCAGCGCCTAAACCACTTACGCCAGAGCCTGTTGCCATATAGACAATGTTAATTTCAGGGTGAGCTAAGAAGGATTTCATGGTTACTTGCTGAGTGATGATATCCTGATCTTTACCTTCAATGATATCTACAATTTGATAATCACAGTTTCTTGCCTGTAACTCACTGATAAAGCCATCTACTCTATTCTTATGACCTAAGTGCTCTTTGTAACCGACTACAATTAAGATCTTCATCTTTTGGTTATGACAGCACTTATCTACCATAGTAGCTGCAACTTTGCCTGACTTTACATAATCAGGACCTACAAAGCATAATCTTTTAGTGCCAGGTAAATCGTTATTTAATAAAATAACTGCCATACCTTGCGCCTCAAGCTCATCAATCTTGTTGCGAATAAGTGGACTGTCTACAGAGCATAAAACAAACGCTTTACACCCTGAGCTTATAAGCTGATCAATAGCTTCGATTTGTTGCTTAGGATCCCAACCTTCTTGCTCTTTAATTACCACATCAATACCAAGATCTTTAAATTCTCTTAGTGCTTGATCGATACCTTTTTTGATATCATCAAAGAATGGAGAATTAATACTTGGTATGCAAATACCAATGAAGTTAATATTCTTTTGTGAGGATAAAGCACGACCTGCTCTATTAGGAATATAGCCAAGCTCTTGAGCTAACTGTCTGATGCGCTCTGAAGTTTTTGCACTTACTTCATTTTTGTCATTTAAGGCTCGACTGACAGTACCAATGGATACACCAGATGCTTTAGCTAAGTCTTTTAAAGTTACACTCATTGTGCCCTCACCGTAAAACAAACACCGTAAACGATTACATTTTTTTTAATTATTATGGGCTATTTTACAATACTTTCCATATAAATGCGTGATTTTTGCGTGTTACCCCACAAATAATTGTAAAATCAATCGTAAATTTGTGCGTTTTTACAACTTTTAATGTTAATTTTTTGTAACTAACTAATGGAATTTGAAACAGAATTTTCAAAAGTCTATTTATTGTGCGACTGCAATAATTTTTTTGCGTCTTGCGAAAAATTATTTCGACCAGATTTAAAGAACAGACCTGTAGCTGTCTTGTCTAACAATGACGGTGTGGTAGTTTCTCGCTCTTATGAAACTAAAGCACTAGGCATTGCTATGGGAGCTCCAGCTTTTAAAATCCAAGACGAAATTAAAAAGTTTCAAATTCAAACTTTCTCCTCAAACTTTAATCTGTACTTAAACATTTCTAACAGAGTGATGGCTCTATTAGAAAGTTTTTGCAAAGATCTGCAAATCTACTCTGTCGATGAAGCTTTTTTAGAATTTGACAATTTAACTGAGCAACAGGCTATAGATCTTGCATTTAAAATAAAAAACGCAGTCTTACAACAAGTAGGCATTCATATAGGTATAGGTATTGCCCAAACTAAAACTTTAGCAAAACTTGCAAATCACTTTGCAAAACAAAACCGTAGCACCACTCATGGAGTTTTCTGTGTGCTAAAAGATCCTATGAGACAAAAGATCTTACTTAATAATCCAATTGGAGAAATTTGGGGAATAGGAAAAGCTTTAGAAGATAAATTAACTCAAGATGGTTTTATCACCGCTTTTGATTTGAGCAAGGCTGATGAAAAGAGCATTAAAAAAGCTTACAACATCAATGTTGTAAAAACAGTAAAAGAGCTTAATAACAAAGACTGTATCGATAATGTTGCACAAGCAGACAATCAAGCACAAATCATGTGGTCTAGAAGTTTTAAAGATAGACTGTATGATTTTGAGGATTTGTTGCAAGCTGTATATGAATACACACAGGAGAGTTGCTCAAAACTTAGAGCTATAAACTGTTGGGCAAAACAAATCTCAGTCTTTATCCGTACCTCCTATTTTGGAGAGCAACACAAATACTCTAATATCGCTACCCTAAAACTTGATCATCCAAGTATAGATACTCGTGTTTTTATGAGTGCTGCCAAAATACTTCTTCTTCATATATATAAGAGTGGTTATGCCTATAATAAAGTTGGTGTTATCTTAAGTGACTTTGAACAAGAGCGAGCTTTTCAATCAGATCTCTTTGTCAAGTCACCAGATCAAAAGAAGCTTGATAAAGACGAAAAGCTTATGCACACACTAGATAAACTTAATAAAAATGAAAAACACACTTTAATTATTGGTGCTCAAACCAAAATTAAAGCTAAAGAGCAAGAATGTGCCTTAAAAAAGCTCTCCCCAAGTTACACTTCAGCTTGGGATGAATTACCTGAGGTTAATTGATGAACAAGACAGTAAAACTTTTACTAAAAACTTTAGAGCAATATGCTGAGCCAAAATACTTAGAGTTTTTCCATAAGCTAAGTCCTGACATAAAAGCTCTAGGTGTAAGATCCCCTATCCTACAAAAAATTGTCAAAAATTTTAGTAAAGAGCACGATTTATTAAAAGCTTTAGACAAACTTGATACTAATGCACCTTATGAGCTTTTGTTTGCTAAAGCCTTTGCTATTTCACAACTTGAATTTGGCGAAGTGAAACTTGCAAAGATTAAAGAGTTTTTACCTTACTTAAATGGTTGGGCCATCTGTGATGGCTTTTGTACCTTACTTAAAGACACAAAACTACATCAAAAGGAATATTTTGATTTTATCTTGCCACTTTTTTCATCTAATCAAGAATTTACTCAACGCTTTGCCTTGGTAATGGCTCTAATCTATTTCAATGAGCAAGAATACCTTCCTACTCTCTTTAAGATTTTTGATGAAACCAATACTAGACACTACTATGTGCATATGGCGGTTGCGTGGGCTATAGCTACCATCTACTGTTATCACAAAGAAGAAACCTACGCTTACCTTAAAGACTGTAAACTAAGTAAAAGCACCTTTAATCAAACCATTCGCAAGATCTGTGAATCTAAACTACCTACCTGTGAAGATAAGGAACTTGTTAAAAAGCTAAAAAGAATTTGAAAATTTCTGTATTTAGGTTATGATAACCCCGATTTTTGGAAGGGTGGCAGAGCGGTTGAATGCATCGCACTCGAAATGCGACAGACGGTTTTACCGTCTCGGGAGTTCAAATCTCCTCCCTTCCTAAAGTTTTCCTACCTTTAGCCGACATTACTAATGTTAAACATCTATAAGTATTAACTGCTTAATTCACTGATAAAATTTAGAGCTTGTTAGCAAATCTTATCTTTACTTTCTCACATAAAAGAAAGTAAAAAATATTAACGGAGTCTTATATATCAAGGCTCTAGCTTTAAAAAAATCTATGACACCATTTGGAAACAAAATTTATTGAAAAATCAATAAGTTAGGATTGACAAAATGGCGTTTTTCCCTTATAATTCAAAGTGTTAAATCAAAAATTATAAACGGAGAAAAACGCCATGAGCATGGTACTACATAACGACTTAAATAGCCATAACTTTTCATCACCTTTTACTAGCTTAATTCCTCACCTTGGAATTAAACGAGCTTTACAAAGAGCTCACTTTGTAAAGACAAAGGGTGAAAGTGCTTTTGATATGTTTACTGCTCAGCTTAATAGCTGCTTGATGGGTGATAACCTATGGAGAGCTTTTAACTCCACAGCTGAAGCATTCTTTCCTGCTTCAAGAGCTGCTATGTACAGATTCATGGCTAATGATAAATACAATTGGTCAATGCTTTGTATGTACATAGCATCTAATGCATCCCAAAAGATCATGAAGCTTAATCCTGATGATACTTTTTGTTTTGTTGTTGATGACTCTTTAGAAGAAAGAAGTGATTCAGCGAAGTATGTTGAGAAATGCACTATGACTTTTGATCACAACTCTCATACTTACGTTATGTTCTCCAAGACCTAAAAGAAAAAAGGCTATTGTTACTGACAAAAGAACCTATCAAGGCTCTATCAGAGCTCAAGCTGATAGTTCAAAACCTGATTTAGTTGTAGATTGGGTTAAGCAAGCTCTTAACCATGGTATTAAAGCAGAGTACATTCTCATGGACTCTTGGTTTAACTACGAGCCTCTATTAAAGAAATTAAAAGAGCTAAAAGTTGATACCATAGGCATGTTAAAGCTTGATAATCGCAAGTACTCTGTACTTAACAATAGAGGTAAAGCTAAAGAATACTTAAGCTTAGAAGATATCTGCCCACTTGCAAAGAAAAAGCATCTTAAGTCTGATCCTGAAGAGATTATTGGTAGCATTAAAGTTATGGCTCACACCAATAATGAACCAGTTACAAAAGGAATTCCTTTAAAGTTAGTGTTCATCAGAAACCGTCACAATAAAGAAGACTTCCTTGTACTTGCATCTACAGATACTAGCTTAGACTCTAAGAGAATTGTTCAGCTCTACGCTAGAAGATGGAAGATTGAAACTAACTTCCATAATCAAAAAGCATTCTTTGGCATGAATAGTGAGTGTCAGTCAACCGACTTTACCACCATTAGTGCTTATGCAAATCTAGCTTGTATCAGAGCTAATCTAATGGAATACAAGCGTAGAATCGAGAATGATGTTAGAGCTGCAGGTGAATTGTTTTATTCAGCCTGCCAAGCCTTAAAAGAAATTCCTTTTGCTGATGCTCTAAACAGATTACTTCAAGCTTATAACTCAATAGTAGATGATCTAGAAAAAGCAGGTTGCATTGCAAAAGGTAAACTTAAAAAGGCTAAGAAGATCCTTAAGCAAAAACTCTCTGTTTGGTATGACGAGAGCTCAGCCTATATTCAAAAGATCTTAGAGCTTTACTCTACGGAAATTACCAGCCCCATACTGAAACGCATAAAATAGGGTGTCACAGATTGTTAAAAAGCTAGAGCCTTGATATATAAGTCTCCGTTAACGATTTTTACTTAATTTTTTGTGAAAAAGTAAAGATAATAATATTTAGTTCATCCATTTAATCCTCTCTTATAGAGAGGATTTTTTTTGCCTAGCTTTTTGAGCTAGGCATGATTATATTAAAGCATAGTTGCTCTTAACTCATCACCTGATAGAGGTGATAGGTAAGCAGGAGCAATATCAAATACAGTCTTACATCCTACAGCACCTTCCTTGTGTAAACGTGCAATAGCTCTTGTGTAAGCTACGATTACAGATGCTGTAAACTCTGGATTTGAATCTAACTTTAAGCTGTACTCAATAATGTGCTTGTGCTCGTTATTTACACCAGTTGAACCTGAACGAATAACAAAGCCACCGTGAGGAATACCACTGTGATCACGATTTAACTCTTCTTGTGAAATGAAGTTTACAGTAGTATCGTAGTCAGCAAAGTAGTTAGGCATATTCTTAATCTCTGCCTCAACAGCCTTAGCATCAGCACCTTCTTCAAGTACTACATAGCATAAACGAGTGTGCTTTTGACGAGTAGTAAGTTCTGGATTTGAACCACTTCTTACAGCGTCTAGTGCACTTTGTACAGGGCAAGTGTACTGCTTTGCATCTGCAACGCCCTTGATACGACGAATTGCATCAGAGTGGCCTTGACTTACGCCTTTACCCCAGAAAGTGTAATCCTTACCATTTGGTAAAATTGCATTAGCATATAGACGATTTAAGGAGAACATGCCAGGATCCCAACCAGCTGAGATTAAAGCAATGTGACCATTTGCTTTTGCAGCTTTGTCTACATTTGCAAAATGCTCTGGGATCTTAGCGTGAGTGTCAAAACTATCAATTACGTTAAATAGCTTTGCTAAATTAGGAGTTTGCTCAGGAAGATCTGTAGCACTACCGCCACAAATGATCATGACATCAATTTTGTCTTGATATGAAGCTACATCTTTAACATTTACAACGGCAACGTTCTTTGATGCAATCTTTAAAGTGCTAGGATCACGACGAGTAAATACAGCAACTAATTCCATATCGTTGCTGCTATTTACTGCACATTCAATGCCTCGGCCTAAATTACCATAACCGTAAATACCAACTCTAGTAGTCATTTTTGTTCCTTTACCTGTCAGTTTCTAAAATTATTTATTGAGCTAAAATGTAGCAAAAATATTACTTACAGTCTATAAAAGAACAATAAATGCACTGTTATTGATCGGAAATAGCTACTATTTTTTTATCTCTTACGGTTAAAAAGCCAACATAAGTTAATAACACCACATTCATAAATAAGGCATAGATAATAGCAGGAATTGCCATAATCTCATTGTTAAATACAAATGGACTTGAAGCAATTGCTATAGCCTGAGCGGCATTTTGCATAGCTACTTCAATGACGATGGTGCGCTTAATCTTTGAGGACTGCTTAAATATTGTTGATAACAAGGAGGAGGTAGCAACAGCAATTAACACTAAAGCTAATACACATAAACCAAGCTTATCTAAGTGATTGGCAATATTGTGGTAGTGCTTTACAAAAAAGATAGTTGCTAAAAAGATAAGTGCAGGGAAAGCAAATTTTGATAAAACCTTTTCAAGCTTTACAGCTGCATTTTTAAAATAGAATTTAGTTGCAACACCTAGAAGAATAGGTATTAGCATTAACACTACGTTTTGGATCAATAAATTGCCAACAGGTAATTCTACTCTACCTAAGATAGTGTCTGTCATACCTTGAGCAAGAGCAAAATCTACTGTTAAAGCCATAATAAAAGGTAAAGTAAATAAAGTAATAATTGAGCTTACTACGGTCATTGACACTGATAAAGCTACATCACCTTTAGCCACATAAGTAAAGATGTTAGATGATGGACCACCAGGGCAACAGGCAATAAGTACTACACCAACAAAGAAAATTACCGGAAGATTTGAGAAATATGCAATAACAAAAGCAATCAATGGTAATAAGATCAATTGACCAAATAGACCTACAAACATAGGTAATGGTCTTTTAATTAACAATCTAAAATCATCTAACTTTAAACTTAAACCTAAAGTGTAAGTTAGAATTGCAATAATTGGTAAAACGAAAAAAATTGGATTCATAGCAAATTTCTCTTGTGATTAATTGGTGCGTAATACTGTAAATAGATTAAACTAAAATGTCAAAACTTATTAGTATCGTTTACATTTTTACAAAAAATATAAAAAAATTTTCATTTTTACCTATAAAAGTTTAAAATAATTTTCAAATATGTGAACGAAATATAGGCGTGAAAGTGAATATCTTAAAGAAATTGAGTAATCCTCAAATCAAAGCATCAAAATCTGACAATAAACTAATACATTATTTTCTCTCAAAGGGACTAAAGGCATGCTCTGCCTCTATTTCAGAGATCTCCTCTGATTGCGATATCAGCCATGCAACGGTTACCCGTTTTGCCAGAAAATTTGGTTTTGAAACTTTGAAAGACTTTAAAATTTCTCTAGCACAGGATCTAGGTGCGCAGGACAATAATCACAAATCCAAAAGATCTGATATCAATTTAAAAGAGAGCTGTGAAACTACAGCGCAAAAACTTTTACAACTTAATCAAACCCTACTTTCACAAACCGCAGCTGAAATAGCCTTTGACTCAGTTACTAAAATGGTTAAAACCATAGTTAGTGCTAAAAGAATTTTCTTCTTTGGCATCGGAAGTTCTGGCTTTTTGGCCCGTGATTCTGCTCGTAAGATTGCAAGAATTGGCTTAGATGTAAAGTGCTATACAGATCCTCACGAGATCATGACTCAATCAGTGATGACTAATTCTCACGATGTAATCATCTATATCTCAAATTCAGGTAAAACAGGAGAACTTGTTAAATCAGCTGCTATTTGCTCTAGAAAAGGAGCAAAGATCTGCGCTATTACCGCAGAAACAAGCTCCCCTTTATACTCTTTTACCGATATAACATTATTGCATGCAGTGCATGATTATGATCTTGCTCATGGCTATGCAGACTCCCGCTTAAGTGTGTTCTTTATTATCGATTTAATTTATATTGAACTACTAAAAGTATTAGGCGAAAAAGCTATTAAGACTAAGCAAGAAACTCAAAACGCAATTGATTCTCTTGCAACTAGTGGTTATTAACCAATTTACAAAAATTAGTATGAGCAATAAAAAAGGTAACAAAAGAAAATTATTAACAATTTCTTTTTTCACTGTTTCTGTACTTTTTATTGCTTCATTTGTTTTTACAAGCCTAAATTACACTATCAATATCACATCATCTCTCCCCTTAGGAATTTACAAGACTAAGAGCATAAATAGTATAAAACAAAGCGATATTATTCTATTTTGCCTAGATCCGATGCTTTCTGAAAAGATAGCAGATAAGAAAGTTCTCACCCAAGGTTCTTGTCCTTTTAATCTTGCAAAAATTGGCAAGAAAGTAGTAGCTGTTCCTAATGACACGGTTACTATCAACCAAGACGGGATCAAGGTAAACGGAAAGTCTATTGCAAATTCAAGAGTTAACCTTGATGTTGTCGCCACTTTAGAAATTCCACTAATTGAATATGAAGGAGTGCTACGTTCACACGAGTACGTAGTAGCAAGCGAAAAAGATAATTCTTTTGACAGTAGATATTTTGGAATTGTAACCGAGGATATGATTATAGGGTCTTTACACCCTGTTTTAACAATAAGCCCTGCAAAATAGCAGGGCTTATAAAAGATAAGATTAGTTTACTTACTAGTCTACTCTCTTGAATAGTAATGAACCATTAGTACCGCCAAAACCAAAGTTATTTGACATAGCGTACTCAATGTCGTGTTTCTGAGGAGTCCAAGGAACTAGGT
>JAEWPL010000136.1 GCA_023460615.1 Pseudomonadota bacterium
TTCGCGGTAGTGTTCGCCTTTTTTGATAGTGCTTTGATCAAGCATAGATACATAGTACCTAGCTCTTAAAGGCAAAGGATCGTTAGGATTATTACTAGACTGCATTTCAATGTCATATCTACGACCAACATCATCTTTTGCAAATATGTCTAATCTAACTGCTTTTCCATTTTTAACTCTACTTTGTACGAATTTTTCAGATTCTAAGACTTTAAGATTAGTAATACTAATGCTAAGGATCTTCTCAATAAGCTTTTTTGCCAGTTGCTTATGATTGAAAACTAACTTAAAGATAAAGTCAGAGGTAATACCATATTTATATTTTTTCAAAATAAACTCCAGCTACTTACAGTAGTTTTAAAGTGGGATAACAAGTTGCTTTAAACTTTTAAAATCAAGAAGTAAAGCCATACTATTATCAAGGCACTTTTTAGAAAGCCTAAAGTTAAGTGGCAAAAAGGGAGAGATAACTGAAAGAATTAAAAAATAGCATTGATTTTTAAGGAAAAATTTTTGAAGATTTTTGCAAAAATAGTGATCGGTGGGGATTGAAAATAAAACTTCTCCCTTTATAAAAATAAAGCCACATTTTTTGTAGAGTGGCTTTATTTACGCTTAGTAAAAATATTACTTATTTAAAGTTGGATCAACATGCTTATTCATGAACTCAGGATCAGCAAGTAATTGCTTTGCCATATCTAATGCATGTTCAAAATCGGCTGCGATAGCACCATCTAGATTCTTGTGGATGCCAGCCTTTTGTAAGATAGCACGAGGTTGTGGTCTTACAGCTGAGAAGATTACATAAGTCTTGTGCTCACGGCAGATCTTAATAATATCTTCAATTGAGCTTTCACCTGAAGCATCTAAGTAAGGCATGAATCTCATTCTTAGAATTAAGATTCGAGGCATTTGCTCTAAGGATTTTAACTTATCGCAGAATTCTGCAGCAAAACCATAGAATAGAGGACCATTGATCTGTAATACGATTACCTCATCTGGGATCTCAACATCGTCATCAGTACCTAAATCACCATCTTGAGATTCATACTCAGCTTTGTGATGTTGACGTCTTACTTCTACAGAACGAGCCATGTGACGCATAAAGAGTAGGGAAGCAAAGGTTACGCCTACACCGATAGCTACAGTAAGATCTACTAATACAGTTAAGAAGAAGGTTAAGAATAGAATAGTTCTATCTGATGGGCTGATCTTAGCAATTTGAGTAAAGTGTTTTAGATCAGACATACCCCAAGAAACCATAAATAGCACAGCAGCTAAAGCAGTCATAGGAATGAAGGCTAATACATCCATTGCAGTGTATAGGAACACTAATAAGAAGATTGCGTGGAAGATACCTGCTACAGGAGTTCTACCGCCTGCTTTAATGTTAGTTGCAGTACGAGCAATCGCACCGGTTGCTGGAATACCACCAAATAGACCTGAGGCGATATTAGCAACACCTTGACCTACTAATTCCTGATTTAAAGAGTGCTTGTGACCGATTAAACCGTCAGCAACTACTGCTGAGAGTAAAGCTTCAATACCAGCTAAGAAAGCGATGGTAAAGGCTGATGGTACAAGCTCACGAATATCATCTAAAGAGAATACTGGCCATACAGGAGTTGGAAGACCTGTAGGTAGATTTGGGAATCTGCTACCAATAGTATCTACAGGTAGTGAGAAAGCAAAAGCTAAAACAGATACTAGTAAAATTGATACTAAGTAAGATGGGATCTTAGGGGAGATCTTTTTGCAAACGATAATGCAAGCTAAACCTAATAAACCTAATAATACAGCGTATACAGAGGTTTGGTTTAGATTTGCAAAGTAGGTGCCCCACTTGTTGATAAAGTCAGCAGGTACATTGCTTACAGTAAGACCTAAAAAGTCTTTTACCTGAGAGGAAGCAATAATTACCGCAATACCAGTGGTAAAACCTGTAATAACTGGGTAAGGAATATACTTAATGAGTTTTCCAAGTTTTGCGTAACCTGCGATCACAAGGATGATACCTGCCATGATAGAAGCTAGGATCAAACCATTAAAACCAAAACGCTGAATTACATCAAAGATTACAACCACGAAGGCGCCAGTAGGACCACCAATCTGAACGCGAGAACCACCTAAAAAGGAAATAAAGAAACCTGCTACTACTGCTGTAACAAGACCTTTATCAGGGGAAGCGCCAGCTGCTACTGCCATAGCCATGGCTAATGGTAGAGCTACGATAGCTACGGTAAGACCTGCAATTACATCCGCACGGAAAAGCTTAAAGTTATAGCCTTCCCTCATGCAAGTAAAGAATGCAGGCACAAAAGGATTTGCTGCTTTCATAAAAAATAAATCCTAAGATCTAGCAATTTGCTAAACCAAAAACAAACATAAGAATAGTGTGAATATTAAAAGGAAAGTCAATTAACTTGATGGCATGAAATGCCTAGTTTTTTGACCTGCGTATTATACCAAAACCAAGTTTATAATGATAAAAAATCTCAAATTTAAAGGAAATTTTCTCTCCTGCACAGTTTGCTTGCAAAAGTTAAAAATTTCAATTTGATAAGCCTTCTTAAAGCATGTATAATTCGGGATACCCTGGGGGTGATTCTGGTTTCGACTGGTTGCACCTAGTCCTAGGAGCATGTCGAGTAGCGAATTCTCGTAAAACAGTCGTATAAATATAGTCGCAAACGACGAAACCTACGCTTTAGCAGCTTA
>JAEWPL010000137.1 GCA_023460615.1 Pseudomonadota bacterium
CCTTCTGATGGGCAGTGACCATCTACGTGTACGTGACCGTGCTTTAATTCTTCTTGTGTTGCTTCACGTACATCTTCAACTACGATTAAAAAGTTTAATACTTTACCTGCTAGAGGGTGGTTACCATCTACAACTACAGTGTCTTTGTTAACCTCTTTAACTACAACAGCCATAGGACCATTAGTAGAATCAGCCTCAAATACATTACCAACAGCTACGTCAAAATCCCCAAATAAGGACTTGTCGATAGTATAAACTAAGGTATCATCAATTTCACCGTAGGCGTCTTCAGGATTTAAGGTAATTGCAAACTCATCACCTGCCTTATGACCTTCTAAGGCTTTTTCTAAACCTTTGATTAAAAAGCCATGACCAATTAAAGCGTGTACTGGCTCATCAGTTTGAGTTCTACCTACTACTTTGCCATTAGTCTCGGTTACAGTGTAACTAATAGTAGCTACAGTATCTTTAGTAATTTGCATCAGTATTTCCTCTTAAAAAAATCTTTAGCGTTGTGACAAGTTGTGAACGATAGGACTTAAACCTGAAGGTGCAATTTGACCTTCTTTATAGTCTGTATCTCGATGAATAGTTAAAGTATTCAAACTCTTTGCTAAATCACTAATACAACTCTCATCTTGAGTATTGTCTTGATTAAAGGCAGTGTAACTGCCATTACTATCGACTTTAAATAGCTTACAACTGTCATTATTATTGCTTTTAGCTTTAACGGTTAAATCAAAGCCATCAGCAAAAGCATCTAGTTTTACTTGATAATATTGAGTAAATTCTTTAGTGAAATCAAAACTACAATTATCAAAAGTATTATCAAGCTCACCGCAGGTTTGCAAATATAAAGTAGCATTTTTTATTTGTGACAAAGCAAGCTTACGTATTTTCTCAAAATTTTCACTATCTGAAGTTTCAACAACGTCTTCAGTTACTTCATCACTTACTACAGTATCGTTTACTTGTGTTACTTCCTGTGTTTCTTGATGCATGACGCAACCTGTTACAAAACAGCCAATTGCAATGGCAAGGCAAGTTACTCTAAAGTAACTTACTCGACCGTCTTGATTAAACACTGGATTAAACATAATTATTTATCCTTATTAAAATAGGCGTTGGCATACATTGCCTTTACTCTATCTTGTAAGTGCTTTGGATATGAAGCAATTCTGTCTTCAAACTTCTTCTTATCTTCCTCACTTACACCTTCAGTAATTCCAGCACTAATTAAGGTTGATGGGTACATTTGGTAATTAGACCAAATGAACTTATCAATAATATTTGACAATTCCTCAGCAGATTCAAAGCCACCTTTAATTGGGGTGCCCGCTACTAATTTTACATGACCTTTATAGCCACGGATACCACGAGTAATAGTATCAATGTCTTCAAATTGATCTTTTTTATACACACCATTCTTTTCTTTTTCATAAAGCTCATTAGCTTTAGCTAGATCATTTGGATCATATTCATAAGAAATAGATACAGGCACGATGTTTAAAGAGCTCATGTAAGTTGCAAAATCCTGCTTCTTTTGACGACCATATAAAGAGATCATCTTAAGTACAGCATCTTCAGTTTTGTCGTTACCATCTTTAGCACGACCTTCTCTTTGAGCAATCCAAATAGAATTGTTCTCAGCAATTGATAAACCAATATACTCAGAAAGGTGAGTTAAAGCTTTTAATTTTTCACGAGGAGCTTCAATTGAACGCTTTACAATAAAGCTTCTATTTAATCTCATCAATGAAGTTACAGCTGGCATTCTAAGTAAGTTATCACCAATGGCAATTCTTACGGTGTTATTGCCAGTCATATGCAAAGCAATATCAATAAAAGCAGGATCTAGTGAGATATCACGGTGGTTAGAGATAAACAAATAACCTTTGTTTTTCTCTAACTTATCAAAACCTACAAGTTCAATTCCATCGGTAGTTGTGGCAATCATTTTTTTAACAAAGTCAGCCACAATATCTTGGAAATCTTTAATAGTCTTAATATGAGCTACTTTCTTTTTCAAAATAGCCTTTACAAAAGGCTTTAGTGCAAATCCAAAAGTTTTGTACATCAATGGATAACGAAACTTTAAGATATTGTTAATCACCATCTTGTCGCTGATGATTTTATTAAGTTCACTCTCAACTTCACTATCATTACAAGGACGGATGTCGTCAAAGATAGGATCATTAGTTGTTATAGTTTTTAAATTTAATTCTTCGCTCATAATCAATGTAATTTTTCAAAAAAATAGTGGCTGTATTCTAACAAAACAGCTTAATTTTGCCAAAATTATTTAGTGAATACCATTTAGGACTTTGTACTCAGATTCAGCAAAAGTATCCGTCATACCAGAGATATAATCTACTAAAAGACGAATACGTAAATACATAGGTGAAAACTGACCTTGTGCTAGTGCATCTTGATATACCTTTTTATGTCGTCTTGATATTCTTGAGGCTATTCTCATATTAAAAGGATCGCCACCTTTTGCATACAATTCTTTATCAAAATCACTACGGCTTTCAAAAAGTAATTGCTGATATTGATTAAATAGTCCTTGAATGTAGCTTGCACCAGACAAATCTAAAGTTTGTACTTCAAAATGGTTATAGACTACATTGTATTCAAAGTCCTTTAACATCTTAAGCACGGTGATGCCAGGATAATCCCCAAGAGTAAAGTTAGGCTCTCCTGTAAGCAAGAACGTATCTAAATCTGAACTTATAGCTTTAGCTAAATCTCTTATGTAAAAGTAGGAGACTACATCCCTTAAATAGAATAAAGCTTGAGTTTTATCCTGATTTAAAAGTTGCTCGATTTTACTTACCTCAAGATGCTCTTTAATGCTAGATAGCTCTGGGTAATCATTTAACTTTTTACATAAATTGATAATGGTGTACTTATCAATTAAACCTCTATCATAAGCATCTTCTAAATCTGCTAACACATAAGCTAAGTCGTCAGCATATTCAATGATAGTAGCAAAAGGGTGTCTAGTGTCTCTATTACAATGCTCACGGATGGCATCTAATAAATATTTTTCTGATAAGAACACGCCTGCGTTTGAATAAGACCAAGAATAAAAATCACCATGAATGTCATTACCTGAGGTACCTTTACCTTGACCTAATAATAATTCTTTAATGGTATAAGGAACTTTAATTACAGAGGCGTATTGACCTAAAGTAAGATTTAAATTCTGAATAGTATGGGTAAGTCTAAGACCTTGAGCATTACCATTAAAGGTTAATAAATCATCCTTTTCCACCATAGAGATCTCAGAGCTTACATAACGATTTTCCACAGTTTTTTTAAGCCAAGCTCTAATTAAAGATTCACCAAAATGACCAAAAGGAGGATTGCCTACATCGTGCAATAAAGCTGCATTGTATAGGCATGTGAGCATAGGTGATAAGATTGAGGATAAATCAACACTCTTTACCGCATCCACAATACCTAAGGTGATTAGTCTTGTGTACTCTTGCACTTCCATTGAATGAGTTAAGCGATTGCGAGAGGCAGCCTTAACATCTAATGGAAACACTTGAGTTTTTTGCTGCAAGCGACGCAGTGGTGCACACATGGAGATAGCAAGTCTATCTTGCTCTACTCCATAATTACAAAAAGCTGACTCCTGTAAAAAGTAAGTCAGCTGTCCTTTAGATAAATTAACGCCCCTTAAGCGTTTATCGCAAAAGAGGCATTTACTGATTTTAGTTATATCCATACTTTAAAAAATTAGTAGGAAGGCATTGCCACTGGAGCTTTGTAATTATCAAAATTCTCAAAAAGCTCTGGCTCTGTCTGTCTTAACTTATTGAGCATTACTCTAGTTACTAGGGTAACACCACCTTCTGAACGGTAGAATCTGCGGGCATCTGCCTCAGGATCTTCACCGATAATCATACCACGAGGGATCTCACAACCTCTATCTACAATTACCTTAGTTAAGCGACAAGCTCTGTGAATAATACAGAAAGGCATAATCACAGACTCTGACAAGAAACAATTTGAATGCACTCTGCAAGAGTTAAACAATAGAGTTTGATTGATAGATGATCCTGAAATAATGCAACCTGCTGAAGCTACAGAATTTCTTAAAATGGTAGAGGCACCACTGATATCTTGCACCATCTTAGCTGGAGGTAACTGAATTTGGTTAGTCCAAATAGGCCAGTTGAAATCATATACGTCTAACTGAGGCTCAACAGATGCAATATCCATGTTAGCTTCCCAGTAAGCATCTACAGTACCAACATCACGCCAGTAAACAATATCCTTGTTACCACGGTTTCTAATGCATGATTTAGAAAAATCGTGAGCATGAACAAGACGCTTTTGAACCAACTTTGGAATAATATCCATACCAAAGTCACGATGAGAATCTTTAGCTTGAGCATCTTCTTGTAACACGTCATACAGAAAATCTGCATCAAACACGTAAATACCCATGGAAGCCAAGCTCATATATGGGTTATTTGGCATGGTAGGAGGATCTTTTGGTTTCTCAACGAAATCGGTAACAAGATTATTCTCATCTACGCTCATTACACCAAAGCCTGTAGCTTGCTCTTTTGGAACGGGGATACATGCTACAGTTAAAGGACTTCCCATGCGAATATGATCCATAATCAAAGTAGCGTAATCCATCTTATAGATGTGGTCACCTGCTAGGATCAATACATACTTTGGTTTGTGATCTTTGATGATATCTACGTTTTGGAAGATAGCATCTGCTGTACCTTGATACCAGTGCTCCTCATCAAGTCTTTGAGAGGCAGGTAAGAAATCAATGTACTCGTTCATCTGGTTTCTAAAGAAGGACCAGCCAGATTGCAAGTGACGTAGTAAACTGTGGGATTTATATTGAGTAACTACACCGATACCCTTGATACCAGAGTTTACGCAGTTAGACAAAGCAAAATCGATAATTCTAAACTTACCACCAAAATATACAGATGGTTTTGCTCTAGTATCGGTCAAAGCCTTTAGACGACTACCTCTACCACCAGCTAAAACCAAAGCCATTGTTTGTCTTACGACATCACGAGCGTTTTGCATGAGATCCTCTTTTGTAATCTAAATCCTACTATGTATATAGACTAATTTTAGTATTGAAAATTAGCTTTTAATAGTTGCGAATTTGAGTTTTGAGATCTTACCCATAATATTCTATTTATCCTTAAAAATTCTCAATCAAATCAAGGGTTTTGAAGTTTTGGTTTTGCAAAATTTGTGTTTAATCTCACAAACTAAAAATTAGCACGTTTTTAACACAGTTTTGATTTACAAGCTAAATTTGCAAGTTTAAAGTCGTAAATTACACAAAATTAGCCTAAAGTTAAAAACTTCTAAGCATATCTTTTGCTTTTCTAAAATTTAAGCAAGTTTGATTTAGAACTGTTAAAATAAGGCAAGCGAATTTACGATAGAGGAATATATATGAAAGTTGGCATTATATGCGCAATGAAAGAGGAAACTGAATACTTCCTATCAAAGCTTGAAAACTACACTACTAAAGAAGTAGGTGCGACAGTTTTTTATGAAGGCAAGACAAATGATGGTAAGGAAGTTGTGATTGCTCTAGCTGGTATTGGTAAAGCTAATGCTGCAGCTGTTTGCGCACTTACTATTGCACTTTATCAAGTTAATTACATTATCAACTCAGGTATTGCAGGATCTATCGCAAGTGGACTACACATTGGAGATGTAGTGTTATCTACAAGCGTTTCATACCACGATGCTGACTTTACAGCATTTGACTACAAGATTGGTCAAATGGCAGGTGAAGATGCTGAGTTTAACGCAAGCTCAGAGCTTTTAGCTAAAGCTGAGATTGCTGCTACTACCATTCCTGAGATTAAAGATCATGTGAAAAAAGGTCTTGTGGTATCAGGTGATCAATTTATCAATAAGCCTGAGCAAAAGGCTTTAATACAAAAGAACCTTCCAAATGCTATGGTAACTGAGTGTGAAGGTGCACCAATTGCTCAGATAGCAACTAAATTTAAAGTTCCATTTATTGTTATAAGATGTGTATCTGATTGCTCTGATGAGGAGCAAGTAGACACTTATGAATTTAATGTAAAACAATCTTCAGAGAACAGCGCTAAGTTAGTACTAGCTATGCTTCGTATGCTATAGAAGGTGTTTTTATGCCAGTTGAGCAATACCTAGAAGTGGCTCAAAACACTTCTTTTAAAGATGTGTTAGTCACTTTCTTTACTATTTTACAGTACCCTGCAATTACGCTATTTACCGCAATGTTACTGGAAATAGTTTTGCCAATTGGCAATAAATTAAGGCTACAAGCCTTAACTCCGTTTTTTAGGAAACTAGCAAGTAAAGTAAACCGCGCTGAAAACTCAGCTGCGCAAAACCTATTCTCCTCTGTGTTTTTACCTTTTCTTTTAATCTCAATCGCGCTTTTTATTCTGTTGCTTTTAAGATTCTGTATTGATCATGAGACTATCTTGTCTTTATTGATACTTCCATTTTTACTAGAATCCAAACCTATTTTAAAAACTGCTTTAGCTATTAAAACTGCGTTATCAAATGAGGATAAAACAAAGGCAAGAGCCCTTTTACAGCCACACATGCAAAGAGACTGCTCAAAATTGTCAGCGATGGGTATAAACAAAGCCTTATGTGAAGCTGTAGGTATGAGCATGTTTATAAACTGGTTTGCTGTGATGGTGTGGTATTTACTTTTAGGCATTGAAGGAGCTGTACTCATGCAATTAGTTGCGGTCATGAATAAAGCTTTTTCCATCAAACAAAAAGAATATCAACTCTTTGGAAGTTTCATCTACAAATTTGAGCAAGCTTTATTACTGCCTTGCACCATAGCTTTCTTTATGGTCTCTATGTTTTCTGTAAGTATTGCGCGAATACTTAAAAATATTAAAACGCACTTTAAAACCTACTCAAGTTTATCAAGTGGTCTTATCTTAGATATCCTAGGCTCTTATGCTAATGTAAGCTTAGGTGGACCTCGTTATTACTCTGGTAACTTAATTAGATTAAGTAAAATTGGTGGTCAAAATGAGCCAGAGGACAAGTCTCCCCTTAAGATATACAATAAAGTAAGATTTACAGGCATTCTCTTTGTTTGCATCTGTGTACTGATTAAAACCTACTTGTACGCAGCTAACATTCACTAATAAGGTTTACATTATTTATGACTAGCCATGATGAAGATTTTTTAACTCTCCTAAAAGAGCAAGAACAAGGCCTCAGTGAGGATTTTAAAGATCTAATTGAAGGTGACGTCACGGTAATTGCTCAAGATAAAATTGAGACTAAAAAGAAAGCTTTAGATAAAGATCTTGCAAAAGTAAGACAACAAGCTGCTGTAAGAAAACCTGAGGATATTACAGATTCAGCCTCCTCTGGCTTTGTACAAATGGTAAAACCTAATGATGTATTAGATTACAAAAAGCCTGGCATTCAGCCTTTTGTAATTAAGAAA
>JAEWPL010000138.1 GCA_023460615.1 Pseudomonadota bacterium
GCAAGATTACCAAGGATAAAGGAGGCTTTAGCTATACCTACTTTTGACATCTTCTCAAGAAGCTTAGGTTTAATCATCTCTATGGAGTTATTAGCAAAAATATAGGCGTATAAGTAGGCCTTATAGCAGTATTCCACGCCCTTTTTAATACCTTTTTGGATAATGGCAAGTATGACTTGTGTAGACGATGGATAATCGTCATAATCAATACCAATGCATAGCGTTAATAATCTTAGTAATAGATATTTGCTTGTAATATCATCAAGTTGTAAGTAGCAAGCTATGGCTGCAAATAATTTTTCCTTTTGAGATAAGAGTTTAGGATCATAAGCATAGTCTTCGATAATTCCTAATAAAACAATATTAAAATCATCAAAGATCTTTTGCGCAGGATTAAATGCGTACTCTAAACGGTCAGCTTCATTATGATACTCAATATAGAAATTGATTAGATTAAAGATACTATCTTCAAGAAGTTTTGGATTCTCACTATCATTAGGAATAAAACCAAAAAGTAGAGCTTTTGAGTTTCTGTAGGTTCTGTGTACACTTGAAACAAAGTTATTGAATAATAAGCCATGCATAAAGGATGCATTGTCATTAGCAACCCCACAATCCTCAAAATTTACATCCATAAAATGGAGCATGTAGGCAAGGGCACATTTAACATCACCTACAGCTGCACCATAGGCAAACCAGTCACGAGCCTTAAATTTGTCAAGTGGCAAATCAGTACCGTTATAGAAAGCTTGACCAATTTTAAAAGCTACATCTCCAGGATATCCGTAGATCACACTAGAGGATACCATTTCTTCTCTTTGGGCCACTTTGTTATATACAGTTAAGTTCTTATGTAAACCACCGACGATTAAATCGGTGAATTCATCTAATAAATCTTCCCCAAATTGATAGGTATTTGCATTAAAAGTTCTATCAATAAAATGCTCTATAGTAGAAACCACATCACCTACTTTACAATTTATTTTGTAAGTATAGTCAGCATCATATCCGCGCTTACGTTTATATTTTTCATCTGTTACTACAAGATAAGTTCTTGCAAACAAAGCTGAAAAACAGCAAGATACGTAACAAGGTCTCTTTATACTAGAGAAAAAACCACACAAATCCTCAAAACGCTTTGGTTCAAATGGAACATCCTGACTTATTTCATCAGCATTTGAATCATCGTACTCTTGAGGTAGGGCTATATTGTGTACAGCTTTATATAGCTTTAAAAAATCAAAATTTTCAATGTAATAGTTGTAAGCATCACTAAAATTCTTACATTCTTTTGGTAAATAAGGTTTTAAATTTTCAAAGGATATATTGCCTACGACATCTTCAATCTTACATTTAGCTTTATCATCATGGTTTAGATATTTTTGAAGAAAAGCTGTATATAAAAACTCACTAGTTTCTTTTGAAAAATTCGTATATTTTTTTGAAGCTAAAGCTTTATATTCCTTATCTAGTAAGCCTAAATCTAGCTTAGAACTTTTAACTTCAGATACTTTTAAGAGATCTTTTTCAATATCAAATAGTGCCATTCCTTCATATTTAGATTTAGAGTTGAGTTTTGTTTTATTTTGAGTAGTTTTTTTCATGCTCTAAGCTCCTAAGAATAGCAATTATTTTATCAAAATCACTAGCTAAAATGTAGATTTTGCCGATAAATCAAAATATTAGAAAAAGGCAAAAAATAGACATAAATTTACTATCTCCTGTAGCGATAGAAATCTACACTATAATCATAAAGCAAAATTTTTTAAGATATTACTTCACAGCTCATAGAATGGAAAATTTGTATCGGTATTAACGATACAAATTAACAAACTTTCAGAAGACAACATATTAATTTAAGAAAGAAACTTTAAAACTGTTTCTCATCAATAATAGAACTAAAATCAATTGAATTTAGCAAGATTGCTGACAAGAAATTACCATTAGCAGCTCTTTGTAGGTAGTACTTAAACTTAGCATACTCAACTTGTTGAGTTCCACTACGAGCTGACAAGGTATACATAAACACATCGTGGGCTAAAGAGGTATCATCTTTAGGATCTAGCCTGCAGATTAAATTTGCCTCAGTTTCAAATTTTTATCGCTTTTGTCGATACAAAATTACGCTATCCTCATCATAAAGCAAATTTATTTAAGATATTACTTCACAGCTCATAGAATGAAATAATACTCTAAGCTATCATAATTAGAACTAACATTCATTTAGGAGACGGCATGCATAAGATAGTAGAGATAGAGCCTAAAAGAGCTCAGTTTAATGTGGTATCAGATCTTAGTTTTACTCAAGTTGACACTTGGTTTAACCACACTAGAAAGGATTTAAAACTAAATCTAATCTATGCTGAAAGTACGCAAAAGCTTCCTTGCCTCATCTGGATTTGTGGTGGTGGATTTGAAATGGTAGATAAAAGCGCTCATCTTGCCTACTTATCAAAACTTGCCTTGCAAGGAAATTTTGCTATAGCCTCAATTGAATATCGATTGGCAAATGAAGCAAAAATGCCAGCTGCCCTTGAGGATGTGAAAGCTGCGATTCGTTTTTTAAGATCTCAAAGTGACAGATTCAACTTAGATCCTAAGAAATTTGGGATCTTTGGTGAATCAGCAGGTGGTTACTTATCACTTTTAGCAGCTTTAAATCACGACAAAAACTTAGAGGTTGGAAATAACCTTGAATACTCAAGTGATGTGCAAGCAGTGTTTGCCTGGTATCCTGTATGCGATATCTTCGATGAGTATTTTGAGAAAACTGGTGATAATTTTTTACAAAATTGGACTGGTTTTCCTTCAAAGTCGCCTGCTCTATATGATCTAAATCCTATCAATTTAGCTGAAAAAGAAAACCACTTTGTTCCTATTCTGTTAATTCATGGCAATCAAGACACCTTAGTTCCTTTTTCCCAAAGTAAAAGGCTGTATGACATTTTAGAAAGCAAAGGCGCTGATGTTGACTTGTGCGAAGTTGAAAAGGCAGGACATGCTGATATCAGATTCTTTCAAGAACCTTTGATATTTTTAATGCTAGAGTTTTTTCAAAAGAAATTGTAAGGCTTTGATAAAGCTAGGCCTAAGCCTAGCTTTTTATTTAGATAGAATTATTGCTTTGAGAAAGCTTTTTTAAAGTGGTGAGAGATTACACTGATACCTAAAATTACCATTAGTACATCCATAACCACTAAAACTAAGCCAATACCAA
>JAEWPL010000139.1 GCA_023460615.1 Pseudomonadota bacterium
TAGTATCACCGATTACATCTAGGACATCATCCCAAACTTGGAAAGCTAAACCTACTTTGGTTGCATACTCATCTAAGATAGCAATTTCTTCACTTGAGGCTCTCTCACTAGCATAAGCCCCCATTAACACAGCAGCTCTAATTAAGGCACCTGTCTTTTTAGAATGCAAAAGCTTTAAACTCTCAAGTGGAATATGTTTACCCTCAGAGTCAAGATCAATTGCCTGACCTCCACACATACCTGAGTAACCAGCTTTAGTAGCTAAAATACGAGTTAAAGTAGCCACGGTTTTATCTGACAATTGGGAGTTTTGATCAGACAAAATCTCAAAAGCTAAAGTTTGTAGTGCATCACCTGCTAAAAGGGCCTGAGTTTGAGAGAACTTTACATGTACAGTCTCATGACCACGACGTAATTTGTCATTGTCCATCTCAGGCATATCGTCATGAATTAAAGAATACGCGTGCACACATTCAATAGCCGCGGCAGCATAGTCTAGTTTGTCATCACTTTGACCAAAAGCTTTTCCTGTAGCATACACTAGTAAAGGTCTAGCTCTCTTACCACCTAACAACAAGCCATAAGACATTGCAGCTTTTAAATTAGGTGCTGCATTATCTAAACTATTTAGGTAGTTCTCCATAAAAGAGTTAACTCTTTTAACTACCTTTGGTGCAAATTCTTTTAAATCCACAACAATACCTTTAAAGTTATGCTTCATCACCATTTAAAGCTTTAGTAGCTTTTTCACGTGCTACTGTAAGCTTTAAAGACATTTCATCAAGATTTTTCTTGCAAGAAACTGCAAGTTCCATACCTTGACTGTAAAGAGCAATAGCCTCATCAATAGGCAAATTGCCTTGTTCAAGTTTTTTAGTCAACTCTTCAAGGTTTGTTAATTTTTCCTCTAAGGAGGTCATATTGCCTTCACTTGCCATACAGATCACCTATGAACGTAAAACAGCACCAAACTTCTCTTTAGCAGCATCAACAATTGTTGTTGCTAAAGTATCAACTTCAGTATCTTCTAGAGTACGCTCTACAGCTTGTGCAATTACGCCTAAAGCTACAGAGTGCTTATCACCTAAAGAAGCATCCTCAAAGACGTCAAAGATCTTAACATCTTGAACTAAAGCACCGCCTACTTGCTTAATTAAAGAGATTAAATCATTTACAGCAACTGACTTGTCAATTACAAAAGCAAAGTCTCTACGTACTGAAGGGAATTTTGAGATTGCATGGTAGCTTGGTACTACTCTAGTCTCAATAGCACTACGTAAAATCTCAAATACACCAACCTTTTGCTTAAAGCCTAATGCTTTTTGAGTGGTTGGATGTAACATACCAAAGTAACCTACCTTTACACCATCTTTGTAAAGATCAGCACCTTGACCTGGGTGTAAGAATTTCTCAGTAGTTCTTTGAACACTGAAAGCATCCTTGTTTACAGTTACATTCAATAATGCTTCAACATCAGCTTTGATATCAAAGAAGTCTACAGATCTTGTCTTAGCAGTCCAAGATTCCTCACTGATATCGCCTACGCTAATACCTGCAACCATAGGAACCTGTGATACACCGTTTTCAGCTTTCTCATCAATGATGTAACGTAAGCCTTGCTCAAATAAACGAACAGAACGTTGCTGACGGTTAGCATTGTACTTAGCTACGATGGATAGACCTGCAAGTAGGCTAGTACGCATTGCTGACAATTCAGGAGAAATAGGAGTATTTAACATCAATGGTTTGATGTCTGAGAACTCTTTTAATACCTTAGGATCAGTAAAGGAGTAAGTAATAGCTTCGTTATAGCCTACAGATACTAGAGCATTCTTAATATCTTTATCTAAAACAACTTCTTCTTTTTCATGAACCATGTAAAGTTCACTTACAGGAGTTGCGTTCTTGATGTTGTCGTAACCATAAATACGAGCAACTTCCTCAATTAGATCTTCTTCAATAGCGATATCAAATCTAAAGCTTGGAGATACGCAAGTAAAGCCACCATCTACTTTAACTGGATTTAACTCTAAGTTCTTTAAGATGTTAAATACAGTGTTCTCATCGATTTGTTGACCTAATACTTTAGTAAGTTTTGTCATACGTAAAGTAATAGGCTCGTGTTTTGGAAGATCTTTTTCTGAGACTACTTCGTTGATAGGACCTGCCTTGCCACCTGCAATTTCAATTAACAAAGCAGTAGCTCTTTCCATAGCACGACGTTGATTGTCATGATCTACACCGCGCTCAAAACGGTGAGAAGCATCTGTATCTAGACCGTAGCTACGAGCTCTACCTTTAATGGCATCAGGACTGAAGAAAGCTGACTCTAACAATACATCAGTAGTATTCTCATCAATACCTGAATTTAGACCACCGAAGATACCAGCTAAAGCTACAGGACCTGTGGCATCAGTAATCAAAAGAGTATTAGCATTTAGCTTAAGCTCTTCACCTGATAACACAGTCATCTTCTCATCTTGATGAGCTTTTCTTACTACAATCTTATCTTTTAACTTGTTTAAATCAAAAGAATGTAAAGGTTGGCTAAACTCTAACATTACGTAGTTAGTTACATCCACGATAGGAGATACAGAGCGGATTCCACAACGACGTAATTTCTCAACCATCCAAAGTGGGGTTACAGCCTTTTGATTTACACCACGAATTACTCTATCAAGATAACGTGGACAACCTTGTTTGTCTTCAACTTCAACTGGGAAGACATCATCAATGGTTGGCTTTACAGGCTCAATTACTGGATACTTGCACTCTTTATTTAATAAAACTGCAACTTCACGAGCAATACCGCAAATACCTAAGCAGTCAGGACGGTTAGAGGTTAAATCTACGTCAATTACTTTATCATTTAACTTAAAGTACTCACGTACATCCATACCAAGAGGAGCATCTTCAGGTAATTCGATGATACCATTTGACTCTTCAGCCATACCTAGCTCTTTGTAAGAGCAAAGCATACCGTTAGATTCAACACCACGAAGTTTTGCCTTTTTAATGGTTATACCGTTAACATGTGCGCCAATTAAAGATACACATACCTTTAAACCTTCACGGCAATTTGGAGCACCACAAACAATTTGGAAAATCTCACCAGTGCCTGCATCAACTTTAGTTACGTGCATGTGGTCAGAATCTGGATGTGGAACGCACTCTAAAACTTTTCCAATAACTACTTTATCAAAGTTATCTGCAACATCACTTACGCTATCTACTTCTAGACCTGCCATAGTGATTTTGTCTGACAATTCATCAGCACTTAGGTTGTTATCAACCCACTCATCAATCCATTGTTTATTAAAAATCATTTTTACTATCCACTTCTTATGTATTAGGCAAATTGTTTTAAGAAACGTAAGTCATTCTCAAAGAATGCACGTAAATCATTTACGCCATAACGTAACATGGTTAAGCGCTCAACGCCCATACCAAAGGCATAACCAACATATTTATCAGTATCGATACCTACGTTACGTAATACATTTGGATGCACCATACCGCAACCTAATACTTCAAGCCACTTACCGCCTTTTCTGCGTAAATCAACTTCAGCTGAAGGCTCTGTGAATGGGAAGAATGAAGGACGGAAACGAACTTCTAATTCTTCTTCAAAGAACTTTAATAAAAACTCATTTAAAACACCCTTAAGCTCTGCAAAAGAAGTGTGCTCTTCCACTAATAGACCTTCTACTTGGTGGAACATAGGAGTATGAGTCATATCATAGTCATTACGATATACTCTACCAGGAGCAATAATTCTGATAGGAGGCTTTTGAGTCTCCATGGTTCTTACCTGTACAGATGAGGTCTGAGAACGTAGTAATAGACCATTCTCTACAGTGAATGTATCTTGTGAAGAACGAGCTGGGTGATTTGGAGGTAAATTTAAAGCATCGAAATTGTGGTAATCATCTTCAATCTCAGGACCACCAACTACGCTAAAGCCCATTGAACCGAAGATCTCTTTGATTCTTTCAATAGTGCGACTAATTGGGTGCTCATTACCAATAGAATTGGATCTTCCAGGTAAAGAAATATCTACTGTTTCTTTTGATAACTTTTCTGCTAAAGCAGCATTTTCAATTTGAGCTCGACGCTCTTCAATAGCTGCAACTACGGCTTGCTTTGCTTCATTGATGATAGCTCCACGTACAGGACGCTCTTGAGCAGATAATTTACCTAGCTCTTGCATAAAAGCAGCAAATTCGCCTTTCTTACCTAAAAAATTAACTCTTACAGCATCTAATTCTTGTAAATCTTTTGCATTATTTGCTGCGTTTACGCCATTTAATTTGGCTTCTTCTAACTTGTCCATCGATATATACCAGTATACAAAAGGACTTCATGTCCAAAGTTTAAATTACAGATAGTTAGCTATTATCTCATTTTTATTGCCATAAAGGAAATTTAATTGCAACGTGCAATACTAGATCACTTATCTTGCAAAATTTATTTCTTTGAACGATTGTTAATGGTATGGATGCTAATGTAAATTAACTTTTAGTAGCTTTGGTTCACTCTTGATACTCTAACCTTAGGCTTGGACACCCCAATTTTTCACTTTCGTTAATTTACCTACCTTTAAACATTGCTAGCATTAGCTTCCACTAATGGAGTGAACATCAACTTAGTCTTGATAAGATCTGAAAATACTATTGTGCTTGGTAATCAAAGCTTAGCAAAAATTCTATTTTCAACTATTCTTTTGAATCTATTAGCAAAGATACGTTTGTAAACCTATTTAGAGAGTTTTTTTCTTTCTTTATAAAGGTCCAAGTTTCTTTGTAATTTCCATCTACTTTTAGTTTAGGCTGATTGAAAAATTCTATGTATTTTTCTGCTGAATCTTCTTGACCATATAAATCAACAAATTTATCTGCAAATTCATATTTTTCATCTAGAGTGCAATTTTGCTGATTAAAAGTTACATGTTCTAAATTGCAAGACATGAAATATATCTTGTAAGGAATAGAGTTTATTGTATTCTTTTTTAGCAAACACTCTATATTTGCTCTTTTTCTTTTATTTCTTTCAGAAACCTTTTTGATATTATCAGTAAGGATATTATCATTTGTATACAACAGATGTTTCTGACCTTGTTGCAACTTAATATCTGAATCTTTGATAAAAGCACCGTCTGTATCAATGATATGTATAATTCTGCAAATATCTTGTTTTAGTTCTATTGAGTTTCTAGTTAAATAAGCATCTAAATAAGAATTTACCTCTTCTACCACATTACTTGAATCAACATTAGAGTTTGAAGTTATATCCCCACTAGTAACATTTACAACAACTTTATCTGTATCAAAAATCTTTGTAAAAAAATGCTCTAAGGCAATTAAGTCTGTTTCACCTTCAACTAATACAAATATAATTTTCTTTCTAGCTTTCATGGTAAAGACCTGCTTTTCTAAATGCTATTGCAACTTCAGCATTATCAGTTGATTCATATATTGGCTCTTTTGATAAACCAACAATGATATCTCTATAGTACAAGTGTCTTAGATTATTATTTCTTTTAATATTGGAATACCTAATGTATCTGTTATTAGGGTTAACAGTTGTAAATGCAACAAAACTAGCATCTAAAGTTTCCAAAGGACGAAGATTATGCAACGTAAAAATTAGTTGTCCTTTTCCTCTTTCAGATATTATTTTTAATAATTCTCCCAATAAATATTCAAATATTCCCGAGTCGATTTCATCTATCGCCACTGTTACAGATGGATTGTTATAGACAGAAATTAGCAAATGAAGTATTGAAATGATCTTTTTAATTCCTTCTGATTCATTCTTTAAAGGAATTTCTTTTGAATTCTTTTTAGAAACAATTTGTATTCTCTTACAAACAGTTCCTTTTTCGTTAATTTCACTACCTAAATAGTTAATGCCAATTTCCAATTTAGGAACAATTTTTCTCAATACGATGTTCATATTGGAAATTACTTTTTCTAATAATGAACATACATTTTCAGGAATTACACTTGGCTGAGTTAAATTGATTACAATAGTTCCAAATGAAGAGTCCACGTTTTTAAAGATAATAGGTAAGTCATCTAAGCTTATACGTGCTGAAGCTGATGTTGTTATGATAAACAAATCGTAGTACGCATACTTAATCAAAGATTTGATTGCAAAAAACAGTTCTGAGTTGCTACAAGATGCTTCAATAACTTTAAAAAATTCAAGTGAAAAGATATAAGATTTTGAGGCGTTTTTAGTTAATTCTTTTATTAAAGCTAACTTATCTTTTAATTGGTCGTTTTTACCGATTATTTGCAATAAAGTATTTTTTGGTAACAGAATATCCTTATCAGAAGAAGTATCTGCAAGTATAGTTTTCTTCTTTTTATTTCCTTCTTGATCTGAATAAGAATACGACAATTTTTCATTACAAATTAGAGGTTTAATTGTTGTTTTAATTGAACCCCCATTTATTACATTTTCAGTAGTTTCTTCTTCTTGCTTGGTTAAATTTACTTCATAGAATATGTTGTATAATTTCTTTGTCTCAATATCTTTTACATCAAAAGTAAATTTTAATTCCAAACTTTCAGAATCAACATTGATATCATCTAAAAAACTATTATCAATTTTTTGACCTGTTAAAATATTCTTTAACAACTCGATTGCATTTATTAAAGCGGTTTTTCCTGAACCATTTTGACCATATAATGCAAGCACACTTGATCTAAATTGACTTTTTTTGTTTTCAAGATCCACATAACCATGTTTTGTATTTTTGAAATTAGAAATCTCAATATTCTTTATTCTTACTAAGACATTATTCATACAAAATTTTCTTCTAAAGTTAAAAATGAAACATTTTGTTCCATTTTAACACTTTTATAGGTTATTACGCATAATTGTAAAAATAAATTGAGGGATTTATAGCTAATTTTTTAAGTTGCACTACAAGACAAGAAAACTTCTAATAAGAAGATTAAATCAATTGCCAAGAAGCATAAGATAGAAATTGATGAGTAAGAGCTATTTTTAACCACAGCACCTACTTTAGTAGGAGCTGTGGTTTTTAGACTATATTTAGATCATCAAATACTTTTCAATAAAAGCTATTACCTTATCAAGACCTTCACCTTTTTTAAGATTAGTAAAAGTCCATGGAAGATTAGGTCTCATTCTATTAGTATCTTTTTCCATAACCTCTAAACTTGCACCCACAAATGGGGCTAGGTCGGTTTTATTTATAACAAAGAAACTTGATTTAGTAATACCAGGACCACCTTTTCTTGGGATCTTCTCGCCTTCTGAAACATCAATTACATAAATGGTGATATCAGCAAGCTCTGGACTGAAAGTAGCAGATAAATTGTCCCCTCCACTTTCAATAAAGATAAGATCAAGATTATTAAAGCGGTGATTTAACTCATCAATTGCAGCTAAATTCATAGAGGCATCTTCTCTTATAGCAGTATGAGGACAGCCACCAGTTTCTACACCTATAATTCTATCTGCCTCCAAAGCTCCAGCCTCTGTTAAAATGCGCTGATCCTCTTTAGTGTAAATGTCATTAGTTACTACACCGATTTGCCATTTATCTCTCATGGATTTACATAACACTTCAATTAAAGCTGTTTTACCTGATCCTACAGGACCACCAACACCTACTCTTAATGCATTTTTACTCATAACTAACTTCTAAATAATCTTGAATACAAATTCTCATGTTTAACACTTAATAAAGACAGATTAAATAGGCCTGAGCCTATATAATCGTCCTCAACCTTTAAGGACTCTTGAACGGTGAAGTCTATTTTAGAGGTATACTTATCAATAATTTGCCAAGCTATAGTTTGACCTAATGGGACTAACTTAATGGCTGCAATTGTCTGTGCTTCAATATAAGCATAGCAATAGCTTTGAAGGATAGCCTCTAAACTTAAACCTTTTAATTTTCCAAAAAGAGTAAAGACCGCAAGATATGACCTTTTGGCTATCTCTAAATACTCTTTATCGCATTCTTGCTCTAACGAGCTTAAAAGCCTTGCAAAGGCTTTTCCTTTATTGATTTCCTCACTTCTTAACTCTTTTGTAGTTCTAAGGGCAATTACCTCATCAACTAAGCTTTTAAAAGTGTCTTTGTCTTTTGCTTCATACAGTCTTTTTAACAGCGGTAAATCACATGTTTGAAGACTGTGCTTTAAGTTTGCTGCAAGCCATTTTTCAAAATCCTCACTACAGGTAATAAGCTTTTCTTCAACACAAGTTTCTAAGGCTTGTGAGTAACTAAAACTACCTATAGGTAAATTTGGAGACACTAAAATAAAAGCTTTGCTTAGCATAAAATAACCTTAATGGTGATGATGCTCGTGCTCATGCTCGTGTTCATGTTCATGATGATGGTGAGCATAAGCTCCAGTCTCTGGAGCAAACTTTGCAATCTCATGCTCTATTTTGCCACCTAATTGCTCTACCATTTGGTCAAGTACATGATCTACCTGATAACGCAAAAAACCTTGCCGATTGATTTCAAGTGGTACATGACGATTACCTAAGTGATAGGCTAATTTGCACAAGTGAATAAGATCTTTTGCGCTAACTTTAGATACCTTTTCACAAGCACTTACAATCTCAACGATTTGTCCATCCTCATTGGCAATTAAAGTGCCATCTTGTAAGACTATACCTCTATCAAGCTTGATAGCTATTTCAAGACCATCAGTTGTGTTAGCTATAATTCTTGATTGAGTGCGTAAATCAATGCTTAATTCCACTTTAAAGGTTGGAGTGCCTGTAGTTACTATTTTTGTAAATGTGTTCATCTTAGAATAAAAAATACCTTTGAGTTAAAGGAAGCTTTGTTGCAGGCTCACAGGTTAATAACTTACCGTCAGCATGCACTTGATAATTCTGAGGATCGACCTCTATCTTTGGTAGATAATCATTTAATTTCATGTCTTTTTTAGTTAAAGCACGGGTGTTTTTAACTTCACCTATTAAACTTTGTAGTCCAAGCTTTGTAGGAACTCCAGCTTCAATAGAAGCTTTTGACATAAAGGTCATACGTGTTTTAGGTAAAGCTTTACCAAAAGCTCCGAACATTGGGCGGTAATACACAGGCTGTGGAGTTGGAATAGAAGCGTTGATATCGCCCATTAGAGCAAAACTTATCATGCCACCTTTGATTACTATTTCAGGCTTTACACCAAAGAAAGCAGGTTTATAAAGCACTAAATCTGCAAGTTTACCCACTTCAATAGAGCCTATTTCATGGGATACACCATGGGCAATAGCTGGATTTATGGTGTATTTTGCGATGTAACGTCTAATTCTAAAATTGTCGTTTCTATCGTTATCTTCTGGCAAAGGACCACGTTGAGATTTCATCTTTGATGCAGTTTGCCAGCAGCGAGTAATAGTCTCTCCTACACGCCCCATAGCTTGAGAGTCTGAGGAGATCATAGATAAAGCACCTAAATCATGCAAAATATCCTCTGCTGCAATAGTTTCACGTCTAATTCTTGATTCAGCAAAAGCAATATCCTCAGGAATTGCAGGATCAAGATGGTGGCACACCATCAGCATATCTAAATGCTCATCAATAGTGTTAATAGTGTATGGTCTTGTAGGATTAGTAGAGCTTGGTAAAACATTTAATTGACCACAAGCTTTTAGAATATCAGGAGCATGACCGCCACCTGCGCCTTCTGTATGGTAAGTGTGGATAGTTCTGCCTTTAAAAGCTTTAATTGTATCCTCAACAAAGCCAGCTTCATTTAGAGTATCAGTGTGAATGGCAACTTGCACATCGTATTTGTCTGCAACAGCCAAGCAATTGTCGATTGCAGCAGGAGTAGAGCCCCAATCCTCGTGCAATTTTAAGCCCATAGCACCTGCTTTTATTTGCTCTTCAAGGGCGCCTGGTAAAGAGGCATTACCTTTACCTAAAATACCGATATTTACAGGTAACTCTTCACTTGCTTCTAAGAATTTTTCGATATTCCAAATACCTGGGGTACAAGTAGTGGCATTAGTACCAGTTGCAGGACCTGTTCCGCCACCTATTAAAGTGGTAATACCATTAGTTAAAGCCTCTGTAGCTTGTTGTGGACAGATAAAATGTACATGGGAGTCAATGCCACCTGCGGTGACTATCAAGCCTTCACCTGCGATAACCTCAGTTCCAGCTCCTATCTGAAAATCCACATTATCTTGAATATCTTTGTTGCCAGCTTTACCAATAGTGGCAATTCTGCCATGTTTAATACCGATATCAGCTTTGTAGATACCGGTGTAATCTACAATGATGGCATTAGTAATTACAGTATCTACAGTATCTTTATCTAAAGCCTGAGATTGACCTTGACCATCACGAATTACTTTACCACCACCAAATTTAACCTCGTTACCGTAGGTTGCATAATCTTTTTCAATTTCTAAGATTAAATCAGTATCAGCAAGTCTTACTCTGTCACCTACGGTTGGTCCAAACATATCTGCATAAGCTTGTCTTGAGATTGTGCTCATCTTGCCACCTACTTAAGTTTTCCCATGATCTCTTGTCTAAAACCGTATACTTTGCGCTCTCCTTGATAAGGCACTAAAGTTACAGTACGGGTAAGTCCTGGTTCAAATCTAATAGCTGTACCAGGTGCAATATCTAAATGCTTGCCTAAAGCTTTTTCTTTATCAAAGACTAAGCTTGGGTTGACCTCATAAAAGTGATAATGAGAGCCTACTTGAATAGGTCTGTCACCTACGTTTTTAACGGTAATTACTGTCTTTTCAAGTCCTTGATTAAACTCAATTTCACCGTCTTTAATAAAATACTCACCAGGTGTCATAAAGCCTCCTAAAAAATAGGATTGTGTACAGTCACAAGTTTAGTGCCATCAGGGAAGGTAGCCTCAACTTGCACCTCTGTCACCATTTTGTCCACGCCTTCTAAAACGTCCTCTTTAGTCAAAATGGTTCTTCCAAAATCCATAAGCTCTGCAACAGTTTTACCATCACGAGCACCTTCTAAAATAGCTGCACTTATGTAAGCTACAGCCTCAGGATAATTTAATTTCAAGCCACGAGCTTTACGTCTTTCAGCCACCAAGCCTGCTGTAAAAATCATCAATTTATCGATTTCACGAGGAGTAAGAT
>JAEWPL010000140.1 GCA_023460615.1 Pseudomonadota bacterium
TGCTAGAATTAAACCTTTAAACCATGATCTTTTATTCATCATCATTCCACCTATTACTTTTAAGTAATTTTGACAATTTAGTACTCTTTAAATTATCTTTTGCAATTATAGTGCCAAACTACAATTAATTTTTTAATCTACGTTTGATTTAGTAAGATTTAACTTAAATCTTTTACAAAAACTTTAGCTATTTTCAAAAGTTAATACACTTAACTTTTAAAACTTAATTTTCTCAAAACATAAAGTTAATAACTTCTTGATAAGGTAGATAGTAAAGACATTTATTCTTTGGAGAAAACATGAAACACAACACTCTTACACTAACCTTAGCTGCTATTGCCATGCTTGGTATCAATGCTCTTACACCAACCTTTGCCTCTTCAAGACCTATGACTATTGAGACTTCTAAAAACCTATACCATGGATATACTGCAAAAAACACTAATGGCACTATCAATGTTGTTGTAGAAATTCCTGCTGGAACCAATGCAAAATACGAAGTTAATACCAAAACTGGCAACCTTGATTGGGAGATGAAAAAAGGTCAACCTCGTATGGTAAAGTATTTAGCCTATCCTGCTAACTACGGCATGATACCATCTACCTTGTCAGATCCTGACAACGGTGGAGACGGAGATCCTCTAGATGTTCTACTTTTAGGCGAGGCTAAACCACAAGCAACAGTAGTTGAGGCAAAGCTTATCGGCGTGATGAACATGCTAGACGACGGTGAAGTTGATGATAAGTTAATTGCAGTAGCAAAAGACTCTTGCTTTGCAGATATCAACACTGTTACAGAGCTTGAGCAAAAATTTAACGGTAGCACTAAAGTATTAAAGACTTGGTTTGAAAATTACAAAGGTAAAAAAGCTAATGTAAAAATAGCAGGATTTAAGGATGCTACTGAGGCAAATCAGATTTTAGACAACGCTATTGCAGGCTTTAAAAAGCACGCAAAGTAAACTTTATCAAAAGTATTTTTAATAAAGACATTTATCTTTTGGAGTTACCAATTGTTCTCATTGGCAACTCCTATTTATCTTGCTAAAGCACCAAAAACATTTTTTGTGTACCCCCTATACGAAAAATCAACTTTTTTACAAAATTTTTTCCTTATAAATCAAAGCTAATTTTTTAAAGTTTTGCTTATCTAGCACAAAATGCCACTTAACTTTAGGTGGTAAAAATTTCGCCCTTATAATACCTCAACCAAAATTTTCAACTAACTATAGAGGTAATAATGTCGATAAAACTTCCAAGCTACTTTAGGATCACAACAGATTCTGTGTTCAAGTTTGTATTTAAGCGTAAGCAATACGCTAAACACTTAATTGAAAAAATTCTTGGTCGAACAATTCTTTCGATTAAATCTGTTGAGGCAGAAAAGGTAGTAAATGATGATGACATCGATGCAAAAGGCGTGCGCTTTGATATTTATGTTGAGGACGAAGAAGGATCTCGCTATGACGTAGAGATGCAATCAGTGCAAACAGAGCAAGAACTATTGGCTTTGCGTGCTCGCTACTATGCCTCCATGATGGATGTCGATGCAACCAATAAAGGTGATAACTACCGTGATATGAAGAAGACAGTAGTGATCTTTCTTTGCAATTTTGCAATTTTTGATGGAAAGCTTCGTCAATACAACTTTATTCGATACGCTAGACAAAATAAAGCTCTTGAGCTTAAGGACAACACAGAAATCATTTTTTTAAGTTCTAAAGGTGATAAATCTGATAAGATAGATGAAGACGTAGCATCTTTTTTAGATTATATGAATGGTAAAACCAAAACTGACAACCTATTTGTCAAAAGTATTGACAAAGAAGTTAAAGCAGTCAATAAAGATCCTATAATTAGGAGAAATATCATGAAATGGGAAATGAAACTGCGCGAAGAAAGAGAGGCTTCCGAAGCTAAAGGCATGAAGAAAGGCCTAGAGATAGGTTTAGAGCAAGGAAGACAGCAAGGATTAGAGCAAGGAAGACAGCAAGGATTAGAGCAAGGATCAGTGCAAGAAAAAGAGGATACAATCGTATCTTCATTAAAAGCGAAATTACCAATACAACTTATTGCAAAAATAGCTAGAACTACTGTTGAAAAAGTAAAAGAAACAGCTAAAAAGCACAATCTTGAAAACTTAATCGAAAATAACTAGCATCAAGGAGCCTATAGGCTCCTTGATTACAAGGTTGACAGACAAATTAAGTAATTTTCTCTCTTTATTTAATTACATGAATGGCAAAACCAAAACTGACAACCTGTTTGTCAAAAGTATTGACAAAGAAGTTAAAGCAGTCAACAAAGATCCTATAATTAGGAGAAATATCATGAAATGGGAAATGAAACTGCGCGAAGAAAGAGAGGCTTTTGAAGCTAAAGGTCTAAAGAAAGGTTTAGAACAAGGTTTAAAGCAAGAAAAAGAAGATACGATAGTATCTTCATTAAAAGCGAAATTACCTATACAACTTATTGCCAAAATAGCTAGAACTACTGTTGAAAAAGTAAGAGAAACAGCTAAAAAGCACCATCTTGAAAACTTAATTGAAAATAACTAGCATCAAGGAGCCATAAGCCTCCTTATTGGATGGTAATATTAGACAAATAAAGCAACTTAGAAAAGTCTAAATTTAATCATCCGTTTTTTTTCAGTCCACACCTATTCATACAACATCACAAAAAATTAAGCAGTTTGCTGTTTTAATTGTTTAAGATACAAAGTAAAATTCTTTCAAAGAAAATACTTCAAAATTATTCAGAACAAAATTACCTTATGCAAATCTATCTAGTTGGAGGAGCTGTAAGAGATAAGCTCCTTGGCATCGAAAATCATGATAAAGATTATGTAGTCGTAGGTGCTACTGTTGAGAAAATGCTATCTTTAGGCTTTACTCAAGTAGGTCATGATTTTCCTGTATTTTTACATCCTAAAACCCATGAAGAATATGCTCTTGCCCGTACTGAGCGTAAAAATGGCACTGGCTACTTAGGTTTTAATTGTGATTTTAATGAGCATATCACTTTAGAAGAAGATCTAATTAGACGCGATCTTACTATCAATGCTATGGCCATGGATGACAATGGAAATATCTATGATCCTTACCATGGACAAAACGATATTAAAAACAAAGTACTACGTCATGTTTCAGATGCCTTTGTTGAAGATCCGCTGCGTGTACTTAGAGTAGCTCGTTTTTATGCTAAGTTCTACTCTCAAGGATTTGAAATTGCCACTGAAACAAAAGCCTTGATGCGAAAAATGGCTGACAGTGGTGAGCTAAAACAATTAACCGCAGAGCGTGTCTTTATCGAACTTCAAAAAGCTTTAGAAACTGACAATGCAGAAAGATTTATCTTAGCTTTAAGAGAAGTTGGTGCCTTAAAAGAAGTGTTACCAGAAATTGATAAACTCTTTGGGGTTCCTGGTCCTAAAAAATGGCATCCAGAAATTGACTCAGGTATTCACACCTGCATGACATTACAATGTGTAAGTAAACAAACCACTGATCCTGTGACAAGATTTGCTATGCTCTGCCACGATTTAGGTAAAGGAGAAACACCTACTATACTTTGGCCTCATCATAGAATTCATAATGAGCTTGGACTAAAACCACTACAGTGCTTATGCCAAAGACTTAGAGTACCTACAGAATATGAGCAATTAGCAAAAATCGTAGTACGCTATCATTCAGTAATGCACCACCTATATCGAGATGGAGCAACTGGTATCGTAGATTTATTTAACAGAATTGATGCTTGGCGTAGACCAGAAAGAGTAAAACCATTTGCCTTATGCTGTAAATGCGATTTTACCGGTAGAAAAGGCTTTGAAACACGTCCTTTTCCAAGATACGATTATTTCTTAGCAATCTTTGCTTTATGTCAAACTGTAAAAGCTAAAGAATTTGTAGATTTAGGCTTTACAGGTAAAGATATCAGCGAGCAAATGAACCTTAAGAGAATAGCACTTGTAACAGACTATCTTAAGACTATTCCTGAAGATGAGTTAAATGATAAGAGTAATGAAATGCCTGCTTCTATCAAAGAGGAAAGCTCTAATTATCAGAGAAAACCACAAAACGAAGCTACTCATCAAAAAGGATTCTTTAAAACCAAGATTGAAAACCTTGAAAACAAAGAAAGCGAAGATTCTTGTTTTGAAGAATAGCAACAAACGAGCCTTTTAGCTACTCTAAAATCTAATGTTGTAAGGAGAGTCCCCCCTTACAATATCTATAAATCAAAACAATCACTTATAAACGCCATTTTTATGCGATTTTATAGTCACCCTTATATTCACCTTATTTATTTTAAATCTTTGTCAAAAGTAAGCTTAAAGCGCTTTTTTATGCGATTTTATAGTCACCTTTATAGTCACCTTATTTATCAATAAGCAACTATTACATTAATACATTAGGAATATTAGATATTATAGAAAGAATGTCTACCTAAACACGCATACCAATGCGTGTTTAGGTTGATGGATTAGAACATCCAAAGAAGAAGTGCACCTAAAGCTACACGGTAAATTACAAACACCGCCATACCAGAGTTTGCAATGAACTTTAGGAATAAGTGGATCACAGCGATAGCGATAAAGAAGGATATTGCGCCACCTAACACTAGATTTAACCACTGTAATTGTAAGGTGTCATCTTTATAGATCTTAATGATCTCAAATAAAGCTGAAGCACAAATAATTGGAATTGATAATAAGAAGCTAAAACGAGCTGCAGCTTGTGGTTTCATACCTAAGAATAAACCAGCAGTTAAGGTAATACCAGAACGAGATGTACCTGGTATTAAAGCAATAGCTTGAGCAAAACCAATTATCAATGCTTGAACGTAAGTAAGACCACGTAGTGAATCTTGACGGGCACCTTTAGTTGCATCGATATTCTTCCAAATCATCTTTTTGTTTACGTAGGAAGCTAGTCCTAATAACAAACCAAAGAAGATGGTTGAGTAAGCAATAATCTCAACAGATTCACGTACGGTTGAGGATACAAACTTCTCAATAAAGATACCAAATACACAAGCAGGTATGGTTGCTAGAATTACACAAAAACCAATACGAGCAATTGGAGTTTGCTTAAATTTTACACAAGCTTCAATGGTATAAGTACCAATTTTTACTAAGTCTGCTAAATAATATAAAACTACAGCTAGCAAGGTTCCAACATGCACAGCTACGTCAAAAGCAATACCTTGATCTTCCCAACCTAAAAGTTGTGAAGGAAAGATAAGATGTGCACTTGAAGATACTGGTAAAAATTCTGTTAAACCTTGAATTAAAGCTAATACAAATACATGTAATAAGGTCATTTATAATTAGTCCTTAACGTTGTGCCACTGTGGAGCCTCAACTGACCAATCAATATTAGTTTTTATAACCTTACGATCCTCAGGTAATCTTGGTTCCATCTCCTCCCAAATCTCACCTACTTTGATGTTTAATAAAGGATGAACTAAAGTAGGATTTAATTCGCATAAAGGACATAGCACGAAAGGATAATCCTGAATATCGTGGCGTGGTAGCTTACAAGGCTTGGTAGTAATAGTGTCACCGAACACTAAAATATCGATGTCTAAACGACGCTTGATACCAAAATTAGTACCATTGTTAAACATCAACTCACCACCTGCTAGCTGCTCAACTTTTTGTAAGCAAGCATAAAGATCGTCTAAACTAGCCTCGGTATCGCCACCTAAAACCATATTGTAATAGTCAGGCTCACCTTGTCTTACTGCATGGCTAATCCATACTGAAGACTTTTGAAAATTCTTAAATAGAGGTCCAATTTTAGCTACTGCAAATCTCAAAGCATTTTCACGATTTAAGTTTGAACCAACACCTAGGTAAACTCTAGTGGACATTTCATTCTCCAATTTTTTTACTAATTTGAACCCCTACTGCTGCAGTATCAGCTACAGCTTTAGGTTTGTTTAAGGTAACCGTTACTTTTTGTGGTTGATATTCTTTTAAGATTAAATCACAGAGCTCAACTCCAAGCTCTTCTAAAAGTCTTGCCTTTCTTTCAATTATATAAGTTTTAACTCGATTTGAAAGATGAGCATAATCAATGCTCTTATCAAGTTTACCTGTAATACCAGCCTCTTTAAGATCTTTTTCAAGCTCAAGATCAACTATTAAAGGCTGCTCTTGTACTCTCTCATAATCGAGTATACCAATAATGCAAGATACTTTTAAACCTTTTACAAAAATCTTATCCATTACAAAGCATTAAGTTCTGATAGTGGCCAACGAGGATATACTTTTACTTTATAATCACCAACTTGACCTGCTTTGTAACGAAGCATGCCAACTTGTGCAATCATAGCACCATTGTCGGTGCAGAATTCTTTTCTTGCAAAGAATACTTTACCATGGATACTATCCATAAGCTCTGTTAAAGCATTTCTAATATCCATATTAGCAGATACACCACCTGCTACTACTAAGGTTTTTAAATGAGCTTGTTTTAGAGCTCTTTTACACTTAATTTGTAAAGTCTCCGCCATAGCTTTAGTAAAGCCTTTAGCTATATCTGCTTTAACTGCATCAAGATCTTCTTTATGCTCTAAAGTAGCATTTAAAACAGCTGTTTTTAAACCTGCAAAACTAAAATCACAATTAGGATTTTTAATCATAGGACGCGGAAAATTAAATACGCCCTCTCGACCGTTTACAGCTAGTTTTTCAAGTCCAGGACCACCAGGATATGGAATACCTAGTAATTTAGCTGTTTTATCAAAAGCTTCACCAGCAGCATCATCAACCGATTGTCCTAAAATCTCATAGCAACCAGGCTTTTCAACTTTGATAAGTAAAGTGTGACCACCTGAGATAAGCAAAGCAACAAAAGGTAAGCTTGGCTTATTATCTTCTAACATAGGAGCTAAAAGATGTCCTTCCATGTGATGCACAGGAACACAAGGAATGCCAAGACCATAAGCTAGCGCACAAGCATCCATAGCTCCTGATAATAAAGCACCGATTAACCCTGGACCTGCAGTATAGGCAATAGCGCACAGATCTGTTAACTTCATATCAGCTTTTTCTAAAGCCATATGCACTAGTGGTACTACTCTTTTGATGTGATCACGGGAGGCAAGCTCTGGTACTACACCACCATATTCAGCATGCATAGGAATTTGAGTATGCA
>JAEWPL010000141.1 GCA_023460615.1 Pseudomonadota bacterium
AACTTTAATGGATTGTAAAAGAGTCTTTTTCTAAAACAGAATTCATAGATTAAAAGATTCTTAGTGCCAAAGTAAGACACTAGCACGCAGGATATAACTGACAACAAGAAACAGCCAAAGAGTAAGCCTGACAAAGGTATCAGAGCTGAAATAAACAAGGTCAAGCCCCACATAAACAAGGTTGCCATATTCCAAGCTCTTGGAACTGATTTTGGACGATACTTTAAGTTAGTCATAAACTCTACTAAAGACATACAACAGTCTTTGGCAAAGTATTCACTCATAAGGTCGTGAGTTGAGGTTAAAAGTCTTGTTTGTAAGGTTCTTGAAAGCTCTTCTTTACGTACTGCGACAATACTCTCTAAACGCTTTTTTAAGGCAAAGACTTCGCTTGAATAGGTATTCTGCACTGAGCTGTCAGTATTCAAACGGTTAGTTACAGTATCATAATCTAATTCATAAGCATGTAGTAAAGTATTAAAGAAAGGATCTTTAGATAACTTATCTAAAAGCTGCATCTTAGACTTGATATTGCCAACAGTAGTACCAACGGCGGCATCACCTAGTTCATTTTTTAAAATGGAATAACTTAAATCTAATACTTTTGGTCTACAAAGCTCTACACAATACTGCCCTACGGTCCAAAAGTTAAAGATCTTACTTATACCCACTAGACAGAACTTTAAATACGACAATTGAGTTTTTGATGTTAACTTTAATTCAAAGGAATTGTCATCAAGATATTCACTTTCATTTAAATAGAACTTTAAACTGCTTACAATAGCTTGGATACAGCAAGGTTCTACTGTTACCACAGGAATATCAAGATTGTAGTTCTTATTATCAAATTCAATTTCTACATGGTTAGTGCAGACAGCCTGGCAAAACACCTCGGTATCTACAATTACGTAGCCTGAGCCCTTACATTTTGTACAAGGTTGCTTTTTAGCACCTTTACAACTTGGGCATTCAATGTAACCAGTTTTATTACAAGCAGAGCACCCACCTTCTTTACCTTGGCAGGAAGGACACAAGACCTTTCCAATACCAGAGCATCTTATACAATTTACTTTTAAAGAGCCTTTACAATCTGGGCATACTTCCAAACCTTTAGCATGCTGATTACTTAAGCGATTGATTTTGTTGCCAAGCTCAAAAAGCTCTTTTGCTGACAATTTTTCTAAACGATTACAAAAAGGCTTTTTAATCATGATGCCTTCTTTAATCAGGTTTAACTTATCAGCTTTAAATTTTCTTAGATCTTCAACTGACAATAACTCGTCAGTAGGTTTAGGATTTTCAGGCGCAGCCTTTACTACAGTATCTTTATATACTGGCTCAAAATTCCAAAGCTGAATGTAGTGAACACTTACCTCAGCGTGCATTGCATCAGTAAAACTGACATCAGTTTTACTGATACCTACTGTTCCTAAAAGGTTTTGGATTGTTTTTTGAATTGAATAACTTTTAGAACTCATTTATGTTAGGAAACCATTCATCATCACAAAGGCGATTACGCATATTATGCTTATTCCAACCATTAACTTTGCAGATTGCACTGCTTCTTGGGTGAGGCTTGGTACTTTTTTCATTTTATGCGTTAATTTTAGCATACTTACCGCAGAATAATAGGACCAATTCTTAGTAAGAGCAAAGGAGGTGAATAAACAAATGAGGGAGGAAAAGATAAATACAAATAAAATTGCTAAAGGTCTATTGGCAACATATAAAAAGCAGATCATCACAAGCCAAGTAATCAAAGTTACAGTAGACCAAATCAACTTAGAATTCGGGTTTAATCTCATCAGCATTGGCACAAAGGAGATTAAGTTTTTAGAGAAATTACGGGCAAAGTCCTCTGAAATAAAACCTTGGCAATTAGTGATAAGTTCATTAGTTACAGCTTCAAGGATTTTTATGTTAGAAGCAACTTTAAGAGAAAATGCTTTATGATTCTCACCTTTAGTTGAATTTAAGATACTCTCAACGGTAATACCGTTTTTTACCGCTTCATTTTTTAAGATCTCAACCTCATGTCCTTCAATACCGCGCATAGTCTTAACAATGATTGCTTTAGAGCCTAAGGCTTTAACGCACTTTACTTTCTCCTCAACATCGTCAGGTGCGGTAATTAAAGTTTCTGACAATAGTCTTGCCTCATCTTGGAAGACATAATCTAATACAGGAGGTTTACAAATTGCCTTTAAATCCTCACCACATAAAATAAAGTCTAGTGGATCTTTAATGTTCTTTACGGTTACTCTAATTAAATAGCAAGGAGCCTGTCCTGAAAAGGTGGCAATATAGCCATGAGTAATTTCATGACCAGAGTTGTTATTTTCAAAGTGAGTTGCTTTTAATAATGTTTTCTCATCTGCCTTTGAGAATGTAGTGTATTTAACATTAGAGCCAGGTACTTCAAGGCGGATAACAATATCCTTTTTACAAGAAGCATCATAGATGATCTCGCGCTCTACAATCTGCTCACCTTTACTTTGGCAGTCTTTACACTTGACATGCCCCGTACCATTACAATGAGCACATTTAACCGTACCATTTGAATGACATACTTGGCAATCAGCCCCAGATCCATGGCAGGCAGGACAAGTTACTCTACCCTTGCCACCACAAATCTCACAAGGCACTTGATTAGTTCCATGGCAAGTTTTACATCTAGTTCTACCTATGGCACTTAAACGGTTAAAGCAAACGATTTGTCCTGATAAGTCATATAACTCTTTAAAAGAAGAGCTGTTTAACTTATCAATAAATAGCTTAGTTTTATCTGAATTCTCCTTTTCAAGCTCTTTAGTATTAGCCTGGGTATACTCATCTAAACCTACAGTAGTTAAGACATGGGTATC
>JAEWPL010000142.1 GCA_023460615.1 Pseudomonadota bacterium
TAGACGGATATGATTTTTTGAGTTTCTTAGGCAAAGGCTAAAAATTTATTTGTAATTAGTAAACAAGGAGAATTTTATGAAATACTTTGATTTATGCACATTATCAAATGACAATGAAATTCTCCTACTTGGTTTAACAATTGATTCTTTCATTTCATATGTAAGCACAGTTGAAAAGCGTGCTCCAATAAAAAGGATTAGCAATGGAAAAATCATTGTAGATCGCTTATTAAAAATAGGAGACGTATCTAATAGGTATGTTTCATTTTCAATAGAAGATGGAAAGATAAAATTAGATTCAATTAACCTAGTTTATCCAACGGAGCAAATTAAGCAAAAATCCTTGCAACTACTTCAAAAGAATTACGAATACTTAACTTATTCAATCCTAACAGACACACAAAGAAGCAATATTGAGAACAATATTGCTTTCTAGCTTTTAGCTATCAATTTAAATTACAGACTCAATACCACAATAAATTGCTAATCATATAGAGCCTCAAGTTAGGCTCTTTAACTTGAGGCTTGTCTAATCATCGACACCGCTTAATTTTGATGACACTTATGGTTGTGATGGCACAACTGCATTCTCTTGAGTGTATAAGGTTAGGTTTACAGTTCTAGCATCTTCACCTAAATGCTCTAAGAATGCATTTAGATGTTTGTTATTCATGATCTTAAGACGAGTATTCTCTATCTCTTTTAAGTAGCAACGATTTGCAAGATCTTCAGGGCAACCTGATGGCATACCATCAACAGGAACTAAAGTGATCTCCACTGGATGATTTAAACAGATGGAGAACTTAGTTCTAAGATTATGATGATAATCTGGAGAATCTAGGAGTAACTTAAAGTCAGTTGATACTTGTAGTGTCCACTTGTATTGATCTTTTGGATCAATAATTCTATTTGAGAAACACAAAGAAGCATAGACAGGACCATCGTTGTATCCTGCTTTATGGATGGTTCTAAACCAATCATCCAAAGCTTCTACTTGGTTATAAAAATCCTTTGATGTGAGTTTTCTTCCAAGTCTGCGATTTTCAAATTGCTGATCTTCTTGTAAGAGCTTGATGGTAGCAGCTTTAAGCTCTTTTGGATCACCATCTTTTTTAATACCAGTTTCAACACTTAAAGGTGCTGAGTTAGCTGTAGGTTTATCACTCTTAAATAGAGCTTGGTTAGCTTTAGCACCTAATGGTTGCTCCTCTTGCTCCTCATTCTCTACATCATAGACTGGATTTACATTATCGACTACATCCCCACTACTATCCTCTAGAGCATTAAAGGTAGGAGTATCCTCAAAAGGAGCTTTTGCTACAACATCACTTTGAGCTTTTGCTTCATTTATGATTGCATCTTTTGAGCGCTGCTCTGTAGGCTTATTAGCAATCGTAACTTTACCAAGTTCACTTTTAAATTGCTCCTTTTGAGTGGATACAACTAAAGGATTAGCAACAGGTGCGGTATTAAAGGTATTTAAAGGCTGTACCTTGGGTGCTTTTACAGCAGTATGTTGAGGTTGCATTGGTGCAACTGTTGGTTCGTGTGATACTTGTTGGGTTACAACATTTTGATTTGTACCAAATCTACCTTGCATTACCTCGTCTAAAACCTGTTGCAAAGAAGTAGGATATGGCTCATTTGTTTTTGACAAATCCTCTTTAGTAGGCACATAGTTTTGACTTACTTTTGCAAGCACTAAAGACAGACTTGGCATAGAGTTTTTAATATATACCTTTTGGCAACTATCTACTTTATAGTTATCGTCAAAAGAAACTAGTTCAAGTTCAATACTATCTGAAGCTTGTGGATTATCCTGCAAGTTTTCAGCTAAAGTATTAGTATTGACAGAAACTTGACCTGGCTCTGTGTTGATTACAGTACCTTGTGCGTTTACCTTCTCTGCAGCGGTATCTGAATTTACTGCTATTGCTGAATTTTTCTCTTGTATAGAAGCGTCAGCTTCTACATTTGAGCTTTGCTCTAAAGGCTCTTTTACTTTATCAAAATGATCTGCAGCTCTAGCATCAACTCTGTTCTCTGCAACTTCTGAGCGCTCCTCTATAACTGGAGTTAAAGGATCTACAGTTGTATCAGCTTTAACTTGGCTTTGAGGATCCTCTGCTTCAGTCTCTTGAGTAACTTGTTTTACTTGATGGTTCTCATGACTTACAGCAATATCATCTTCAACTGATAAATCATTAGTCAAAGAGTTTTCGATTACACTTTGAGGGTCAGTATCAAAGCTATCAGCTACAGCTTGTACATTTTCTGAGTCTTCAATATCCTCTGTATTATGAAGCTTTTGATTCTGCTCTTGAACTTGAGCTTTTAACTCCTCTTCTTGAGCTTGATTTTGAGCAATTTGTTTTAGAGCAGCTTCTTGAGCTTCTCTTAATTGTCTATCAATATCAGACTCTGCTGTTTGAACTTGAAGGGAGAACTCTGAACTATCCTTAATAGCAGCATTCTCTGTAGCAGTACCTTGAGGCTCAATTAATTCTTGAGGTGCAGTGGTAGTT
>JAEWPL010000143.1 GCA_023460615.1 Pseudomonadota bacterium
GATCTTCAGGTGTAGCAGGTGGCTCTTTAATGTTAATTCCTCTAGCTTGCTCTATCTTTGGCATTCCAAATGATATCGCAATGCAAGTTGTAGGTATTGGCTTTATCATCGGTGTAATCCAAGATTCTACAGAAACTGCTCTAAACAGCTCTACTGACGTGATCTTCACAGCAGCAGCTTGCAAGAGAGCTCAAAGATTACAAGAGCAAAATAAAGCTTAATAAGCTTTCATTTTTCTAAAAATTTAAAGGGGGGCTGATCGCAAGATCAGCCTTTTTTTGTATTTTTTAATCCTTATATTTCAATAACTTATTTTTTTATTTTTCCTTATCTCTCCCTTTTTGCCACTTAACTTTAGGGTTTTCAAAATTCGGGTGTTTAATATGCTGCGAGGAAAATTACTATGCAGAATATTGAACAGCAACAATTAAATCAGACTATCAATAAGCTAAGTCTATGCTTAGGTGATGAAATTGTAAGCCTGCTCTTAGAAGGGCAGGTAGATGAGATCATGCTTAATGCAGATGGCAAATTATTTTCAAAACACTCTGATGGTAGTAATTGCTGTTATGGAGAGCTTCCTTTAGAGAAAGCTCAACTTGCAGTGAGAACCTTAGTTTCCCTACAAGGAGGCAATATCAACGATAAGAAACCTATTATCGATGGACAAATAGCTTGTTTTAATACCCGCTTTTGTGCCCTATTGCCACCTTTAGTAAAAACGCCAAGTTTCTGTTTAAGACTCATGCATACTTCCTTTTTCGATATGCAAAAGCTTATCTCCTGTAATTTTTTAACTCAAAGACAAGCAAAGCTTATCGACAATTTAATCAATGAAAAACAAAACCTTCTAATTTGTGGGCAAACCTCTTGTGGCAAAACTACTTTTATCAATGCGTTATTAAATCGCATTGGTCAATTAGAGACTGACTCTAGAATTGTCTGCATTGAAGATACCCCAGAGCTGCAACTTCAAAACGACAATTGCCTAAACCTATACACCAATGAGCACACCACTTTAAGTGATTTAGTAAAGGCAACCTTAAGACTTAGTCCTGACAGGATTGTCGTAGGTGAGGTTAGATCACAAGAGGCTTTAGACATGGTAGATGCTATGTCTACAGGTCATAAAGGAACTCTAGCCTCCATTCACGCAGGCTCAGTAGAGCAATGTATGCAACGCTTAAGATTGCTAATTAGCAGAAATGCTAATGCTCCAAAACAGATTGAGGAGTTGATTTGTTTGGCTATTGACTACCTTGTGATCTTAAAAAGAGATCCTATAAGGCACATTGCAGCCATTGCCAAACTTGAAGGTTTTAAAAATCAACAATATCAATTTAGTTATCTCTAAAGGAATTAGCTATGAATAAATCATTATTATCATTAACTGTAGGTCTTTTACTATTAGTATTCGCTCCTACTATCTTTGCTGCGGACACTAACACTAATTCCCTACCTTATGAGGATTGGCTTAAAACCATTCAAAAATCCTTAACAGGTCCTGTGGCCTTTTCTGTATCCCTAATTGGCATGGTCTCTGCTGGTGCAAGTTTAATTTTCATGGGTGGTGAAATGGGTAAATTCATGCGCACTATGATTTATCTTGCTCTGGTCATGACTTTATTAGTTGGTGCTAACAATCTTATGACTTCCCTATTTAATGGTGCCCTAATCGATCAAGTTGAAAAGCCTTTAAGTCATGAGAACCTTGATAAACAGAAGGTTATCTATGATGAGCTTAAGGTAAGTAATTTAGAGCGCAAACTTGAGAATATAGTGCTTTTAAATTCTAAAAAACCTACAGAGTATTGCTAATGAGCCCTCAACACAAAGTAAATCATTCTCTATTACGCCCTCAGACTTTTTTAGGGTGTGATAGAGAGCTTTGTATGTGTCTGTGCTTAATCTGCATAAGCTTAGGGATCTTTAAATTTAGCATTGAGATGATCATTTTTTTGACCATTATCTTTGTAGCAAGTTTTATGTTGCTTATGAAAATGGCAAAAGAAGATCTGCTCTTGCGTAAAGTGATCTTAAGAAGCTTTAAGTACAAACACAATTACGTAGCAAAAGCTTTCATGTACTCAAAAATTCATAAACGTTACAAATAAGATGATACAAATATTGCAATACTTGCTATATGCAGCAAGTTTAAGTTGCCTTTTTATGGCTTATACAGTGTTATTTGCTTATTTTAAACCGATGAAAAGAGCTAATAATGGCTACAGTTTTGTAGATCTATTAGATTATGGTTATCTGTTAGAGCACAACACTATCCTGCTTAAAAACGGCTTTTTAATGAAGATCTATAAGTTAGAGCCTAAATGCCACCGTTTTTTATCAGATAGTGATCAAAGCCATCAGCATGATATTATCGCAAGAGCCATAAATCAGATTGATGGGCAATTTACGCTAAACGTAGATATCATAAGAAAAAAAGCTCAACCTTGTGATAAAGAAACAAGCTACTTTGGTCCAAAAATCTTTTCTTTGTTATTTTCAAAAAGAAATGAATTGCATCAGGGCTGTTTTACTAATGAATATTACTTATCGATTACTAAAACCGATGCACGCTATTCTTTAGTTGATAATCACCCTAAGTATGAAGCTATCTTCTCTGACTTTCAAAAGCAAACTAGCAATTTTGTATCTAAATTAAGTAGCGTGCTAAATTTACAAGAATGCACTTATTGCAAAAATCTGCCATATATAAGCCATGAAGCGGTAAATTTCTTATATTCAGCAATCAACTTTGAATCTATAAAATTATGTTTACCAAAATGTGAATTTACCTTAGATGAGCTATTGTCTTGCCATGACTTTTTGCATGGTTATCCATCAAAATTAGATGATAAATATATTTGCTCTATCGCCATCAATGGTTTTCCTTATGATTCTTACTTTGGCATGCTCAATGAGCTTAATAAGTTAAATTTTAACTATCGCTTTTCGACTCGCTTTGTAAGTTTTAATAGTTTCAAATCTAACTTGTTATTAGAGCGTAAGCGTCGTTTATGGTTACAAAAAAGACGAGGCTTTTTAAATCAATTACTAGACAAAGATCCTCGTGAAGATGAAATCAATGAAGATGCGCAAGATCAGTTAATAGATCTAAAAGATGCTAAGCGTAATTTAGCTCAAAATAAGAGTAGCTATGGCTCTTATACTGCACAAATTCTGATGCTAGGAAAAGATCTTGAAGAGCTTAATAAGAACGCTCAAAAAGTACTTAAAAGTCTTTCAACTTTAGGCTTTACAGGACATATTGAAACTTATAATAGCACTGAAGCTTATTTAGGCTCTCTACCAGGACACACACTTGAGAATGTAAGACGCCATACTATCTCAAATGTCGTCTTATCAGATCTTTTACCTATTGGTGGTAGCTTTACAGGAGAGCTTTACTCCCCAAATCAAAGATTTGGGGACAAAGCTCCATATCTTATGGCGGTGACTAACGATGAGAATCGTATTTCCTATCTAAACTTACATGTGCAGGATTTAGCTAACTGCTTTGTTGTAGGACCAACAGGTGCTGGTAAATCTGTCCTTTTAGGAAGCTTAATTATAAGTTTGTTGCGCTATAAAGGACTTAAAGTCTATGCATTTGAAAAAGGTTACTCCTTTTATGCTCTTACAAAAGCTGCTTTAGGACACCACTATGTGTTGCGTAATAACGACCAACTACAATTATGTCCACTACACGATTTGAGTACTGAAGCTTTAAGAAATCGAGCTGTAAATTATGTGATGTTTTTATTAGAGCTGTCTGGTATTGAAAATTTAGCTAAAGTAAAAGAAGAGGTTACTAATGCCATTGAGAATATCTATAAAGCTAAACTTGGCACTAACACGACTGCGACTTTAACCGACGTAAAACAATACCTTTGCAATAGTGAAATTACCGACTATTTAGATTGTTATTTATCAAACTCTCATCAGAGACATATCCTAGATGGAGAACATAATCCAAATTTAGAAGCACCTATCAATACTTTTGAATTAGGAGAATTCTTATCCTCAAATAAACAGGATGTACAAGCTATTTTAGCTTGTTTATTTATGTTAATTGAGGATGCCGTAGTAAAAAATGAAGCTACCGCCATCGTCATTGATGAGGCTTGGTTAATGCTCTCACATGATAAATTCTCTAAAAAGATCTTAGAGTGGCTTAAAACCTTTAGAAAATACAATGTAACCATTATTCTAGCTACTCAATCTATAGGTGATCTTTGCCAAAATGAGAGTTTCTCTTTGTTCTTAGACACGATTAAAACTAGGATCTTTTTACCTAATCAAGATGCTAATAACGAGATCTTAACGCCTATCTATAAAAAGCTCTCTCTAAACGACAAGCAAATTCTAAGTATCAGCAAAGCTTCTCCTAAAAAAGATCTCTTTTTACACAAGGACGGAGAATTTATGCCTTTTAACTTACTTTTAAGTGAGGAGGAATTAGCGCTTTTATCTCTATCTCAACAGGATAAAAAACGCGTAGATAAGCTTTATAAAACTCATCAAGATGCTTTTGTATGGAGCCTATAAATGAAAAACAAAAGTTACGATTATAAAATCTCTAAAGATCAAATTAGATCTGCTAAAAATAACTTAGCCTTTGCTAATGCTTTAGGCTACGTAGGTTTTGCCTTAGGCTTTATAAGCTTAATAGGTTATCTTGCAGCCGATACTCAAAACAAGTTTATCCCCTATCTTGTGACTGTAGATAAACAAGGCTCTATCTTAAGCGTAGGTAAAGTACAAGAACAAAGGATTATGCCCTCTCAAGTTATAAGTGCATATTTATGTGACTTTATTGAAACCCTACACACTAAAAGCACCGATAGCGCTCTACAGCTTGAGCTTATCAACAAGGTATATGCAGCTATAGCCTTAAATTCTAATGCGCAAAAAGTTGTAGATGAGCATTACCGCCAAAAGAACTACCTAAAACAAGATCTAATAAGTGAACAAGCTTTTGTAGATAGCATTGTAGGCATTACTGATGAGAGTGTGCAAATTGAGTTTTTTATCAAAACTATTAAGAGTAATGAGGAGATGGTAAAGGATTACTACACAGCTTTAATTAGCTTCAAAATTGATACCCCAAATTACACCAAGTTAGAGCTTTTAAGGTTAAATCCAATTGGTTTGTTTATCTATGATCTTAACATCAGTAAAAAAATGCAAAGGCTTGAGGCTTAAGATGAGAAGCAATAATTTAACTATTCAAATAGCAATTGTTTCTTTAGCTTTTGTCTTATGTACAAGCTTTACTTATACAGTTAAAGCAAATGAATTTGACGATAACTATGAATACGACTATGAACTTTATAACTCCTTGTCAAAGCTTGAGCAAAAAGACAAAAATGTACTCGAAAAACTCAATGCTTTAGATAAAAGGAGTATGTCAGGTAATGTCTTTCAAGCAGGAGTGGTGCAATTTACTTATGGCACTTCAATTCCAACTATCGTTTGTGCCGTTCTTGAAATTACCGATATTAGTTTAGAAAAAGGAGAAAGAATTTTATCGGTGCAAATAGGCGATGGCGCTAGATGGTCTATTGAAAGTGCCATCTCTGGAAGTTATGAAAATAGCGTTGAGCACATCATTGTAAAACCTTTAGATATAGCTTTAAAAACTAGCTTACTTATTGCTACCGACAGAAGAACATATCATTTACGATTAAAGTCCTCAAAGGCTGACTTTATGCCTGCGGTGAAATTCTATTATCCAAATCAAGCCCTTGAAAGTACCAATAGCTTTGAGCTTCTAAAAAGACAAAGGCAGGCGCCTACTTCAATGCAATATGCAAACTATGACAGAAAATCTAATCAAGAGGCTTTACAGAAGGTAAGTTTTAATCAAAACAGTAAGAACAAAACAACTAAAAAAGCTAATCGTCAGTATATCTTTAACCTAAAAGGCGACAGAAAAATAGTACCTATCAATGCTTATACAGATGGACAGAAAACCTATATTCAAATGGCAAAAAATAGCAAGACTGATTTCATGCCTAACCTTTCTTTAGTAACTAAAAAGAGTGGCTTGTTTTCAAAAGAACAATTAAGTCAGGTGAATTACCGCATTATTGCTAACACTTACGTTGTTGACGGCATTTATGATCACTTGACCTTAACCTTAGATGCCGATGGTAAGACCTATCGGGCAGACATAATTAAAAGGGCATAAAAATGGCATTAGATAGAATTAAAGAAAGAGCATCACCTTTAAAGCATAAATTTTTAACCTCTGTCATTATTGCTGTTTTTATAACCCTAATCGTGGTAATAGCAAACTTAGACTTGCTTACAAAGGATCACAGCACAAAAGTTCAAAAGGTTGATAACACCAAAAAGATCTTTGAGCTTAAAGGACAGCTTGAACATGCAAAAAATGTAGGAACAAACCTTGTGAATCAAGAATACAGCATCAATAAAGTTGCTCCTGTAAGCGTAAAACAAGACGTGACTACTCATTTTAAAGAGGATAAGACTTTTGAGCCTTTAAAAAAGAGCGAGAGTTTTACTCTTGAAAATGAAGAAGATCACCTAAAGTCTTATATTGCCTATAAGGAAGCAAATAAATTACTTGATAGAAATTTTTCTTACGAAAAAACAGACGAAAAGCCATCTTACAAAGAAGCAAGTCCTAATTCTTTAGTGGAGGAAGTACCTTCTATCATCACCAACAATGCTAAAGCTTATAAGAGAAAAGCTTTTCAAGATGCTCTAAAAGCTAAAACTAAAGTAAATCTAGCTAATCTTGAGCAAGCTCATAGTAAAACCTCCAAAGTTAATGCTCCTGATACTAAGGCTTTAGGCAAAGATAACAATCAATATAACCCTATGAAGGCTTATCAGATCTTTGAAAATGACGATTATGAACTTGATAATAGTGTACAAAATCCAAAGAC
>JAEWPL010000144.1 GCA_023460615.1 Pseudomonadota bacterium
AGCTCTAATTCTTTTTGGCAATCGTATAAAAACTTCTTGGCTTTTGAAAATTGCTTACCTAAAAAGAAAGCAAGCTCTAAAGTCTTTTGTGGACCTAACACCAAAAGACAGATAGTAGCGATAACTACAAGCTCGATAAAACTAATTCCAGCCATAACTTAATTTTTGCTTTGTTCTTCTTTTGAAAGAGATAAGTTATCTTGAGAATTATCAGTGTTCATGCCTTCTTTAAAACTGTGAATAGCAGAGCCTAAATCTTTACCTAAATTCTTTAATTTACCAGTACCAAAAACTAAAGCTACGATTACAAGTACGATAAGCCAGTGCCAAATTGATAAACTTCCCATGTGAGGCTCCTTTAAAAAAATAAGCCTAAGGTTTTACCTTAGGCAAAGTGTCATTATTTAGAAATAATTGCTTTAGCAATTGAAGCTACAGTAGCGTTTGGATCGCCTGCGTTAGCTGCTTCACTGTGTAAGCGCATGAAACTGTATTGCGCTGCAATATAGTTTCTAAAAGCGTTGAACTTAAGAGTGTTAAGCTCATTTTCTTTAAAGCCATATTCTTTTACAGCAACAGCTTTTAATAACTCCACAGATTGCTTTGCTACAGGTACTGACAACACGAAATCGTGATCGCCTAAATGTACGATGTAGCCTGCGTGCTTATGAGGAGTAGGTAGTGTCTTACCATCCTTTGAAAGTAGACCTAAAGCGATAGGATCTTTACTGGCTAAAATGGCAGCTGCTTTAATCCAACCTACAACTTGAGCTTCATCCTTAGGAGATCCTGGATGATTGTGAGCACAAGCTTGAGCTATGATTTCATCCTTTGGTAAACCGCGGAAGATAACTTCTGCAATACTAAATACGTGGTGAGCGCCTGTACCTGCAATTGTGTATTCAGGTAGTGATGAGCCGTCTTGTTGCCATTGGAACACCCAAGGTTTTGCTAAATCGTGAAGTAATTGACCAGCAACAGAAATATCGTAGTTAGCATCATATTCCATGATGTCGCTGTAGGTTTCTACAATAGCTTTTGTAATTTCTACGTTAACAGCAGTGTGAGTTACAAGTCCACCAGGATAAGAGTGGTGGGATGCATAACCACTACCTGGTGCACTAAAGAATGGTTGAGGTAGAGTGTTAAGATCTTTTAGTGGTGGGAAAATCTTATCTACAGGTGTAAGCTTAGGATCTACTAAACCATTTTGTAATAACTTGTCATATACAGCTTGTACCTTATCTTTTGTTGGATACAAGGACATAAAGGTAGGTACAGTATTCTTATATAAATCTAATACTTGAGCACGAAGAGTAGTGTCGTGAAGTGAGTTAATTTGTTTTAACAAATAGTCCCAAGCACTTTGTACTAGCTCAGAGTTTTGAGCAACTTCAATTGGATTTGTTGGGAGCTTATTTAAGTTTACTTTTTTAACCTTTGCATTAGCTGCAAAAGCTGGTTTTACCATGTTAAAAGCAACTAAGCCTGCAGCAACAGAAGCTGAAGCTTTTAAAAAGTTACGTCGTGATAAGTCTAAGTTTTTAGTTTTCATTGTCATCTCCAAAATTCCTTTCACAAGATAATTTTGAAAAGACAATGTAAAAATTAGAAAAACGCCATGTTAATTTTAGAATCAAGTAACGCACAAAATTGTAAAATATAATGAACTTTACACAGAACAGATACTAATGCGACCGTAAGGCTTTTTTAAAATGTAAATTAGGTTGCAAAACTTAGTATTAGTACTTAAGTCTTCCATTTAAATTTTGCGAGCAAACTATAATCTTAATAAGAAAAATTAAACTTTTTTAGAAATTGACCGACAAATATATAAGCGAGTAATTTTAGTTTTAGCATATAGTGGAGGAAGTATGAGTCAAGCTTTAAAGATTAGCTCTTTAGCTTTTGCTATTAGCATAGCTTGTCTTGCTATTTCTTGTTCTACCTATGCAGCTAAGTATGACATAGTCACTAGTACTAAAGCCATTGTGGCTAAAGATACTTTAGAATCAATTGACATGAAAAGCTTGCTAGATAATAACGGTGCAAGTGTCGAGATGTATACACCTGATAAGATGAATAGCATCATTGAGAACACCGATATTGCAAGTGTAGTTAAGACTCGTGATAGATGTCAGTTTACCTCCGATATTGAAGATAGAGCAAGATTAGTTAAATCTCCAGTCTTTATGTATGCTTGGGGCGCGATGTTATTAGACGGGATCTGCGTTCAACAGGATAGAGATTTAGGCTTAGGCTATATTAGGCGTGCAGCCGATGATGGTTATGCCCCTGCTATGGTAAAGGTAGCTCAATTCTTTGAGAGAGGTTTATTCCTAAGTCAGAATCTTACCTTGTCAGAACAGTATATGCATACAGCTGCAGCCTTAGGCTCTAAGTCTGCTCGTTTAGCTTGGGCAGATATGCTAGTAAGAGGCTATGGAAACCCTTCTTTGTATGAGGAGGCGTTTGGTTGGTTGTATCACTCGTCCTATCAAGACGAATATTCCAACTTAAAAAAGGATTATTTAGAAACTGAGCTTAAAAAGCATTTACCCCCTAATGTAATTGCAAGAAGTATTGCTTTTGAGCCAGATTACTAAAAAAAGAATAAATAATCTTGTATTAAGGATAAGTGCCTTTTTAGGTATTTATCCTTTTTTTTCATATCTGATATAATCTTAGCAATTGTGTTAAATAGAATTTAGAGCCTTCAATATGTTTGAAAATCTCACTCAAAGACTTAATCGAACCCTAAAAAATTTAAGTGGCAAAGGCCGTATCACAGAAGACAACATCAAAGATACTCTTCGTGAGGTAAGAACTGCTTTACTTGAAGCAGACGTTGCTTTGCCTGTTGTGAAAGCTTTTACCCAAAGAGTAAAAGAGAGAACTTTAGGTTTAGAGGTAAGCCAAAGCTTAACTCCAGGTCAGGAATTTATTAAAGCTGTTCATGCTGAGTTAGTAGAGACCATGGGTGGTGATACCTGTGAGATTAACTTAGCTCATCAGCCACCTGCTGTAATTTTATTAGCAGGTTTACAAGGTGCTGGTAAAACCACAACTGCAGCAAAGCTTGCTTTATATTTAAAAGAGCGTCTTAACAAGAAAGTCTTACTCTGCTCTGTAGATACTTACAGACCTGCAGCTATGGATCAGTTAAAGACCTTAGCTCAAGATATCAGTGTTGATAACTACCCATCTGATCCAAAGAATACTCCAGATGAAATTGCTGCTGCAGCTTTGCAAATGGGTAAGTTAAAAGCTTACGATGTAGTGATTGTAGATACCGCAGGTAGACTTGCTGTTGATGAAGAAATGATGGATGAAGTAAAGCGCTTGCACAAACTTCTTGATCCTATCGAAACCTTCTTCGTAGTTGACGCTATGACAGGTCAAGATGCAGCTAATACTGCTAAAGCTTTTAATGATGCGCTACCTTTAACTGGCGTTATCTTAACTAAAGCTGATGGTGATGCCCGTGGTGGTGCTGCTTTATCTGTAAAAGAAATTACAGGCAAACCAATTAAATTTATCGGTATGGGCGAAAAGGTTGTTGCTCTAGAGCCTTTCCACCCAGATAGAATCGCTTCAAGAATTCTTGATATGGGTGATGTTTTATCCCTAATCGAGGATTTACAACGTAATACTGACGTTGAGCAAGCTAAAAAGATGGCTCAAAAGTTAAAGTCAGGTCAAGGCTTTACTTTTGATGACTTTAAAGATCAAATCGCTCAAATGAAAAAAATGGGTGGTATGACCGGCTTGCTAGATAAACTTCCTGGTATGGGTGGTTTAACTGATCAGATTAAAGACAAAGTTAATGACAAATCTATAGCACATATGGAAGCCATCATTAACTCTATGACTAAAAAAGAGCGCGCAAACCCAGATATCATTAAAGGCTCAAGAAAGAGAAGAATTGCAGCTGGTGCTGGTGTCGATGTCCATGAAGTAAATGTACTTTTACGTCAGTTTGATATGATGCAAAAGATGATGAAGAAAATGGGCAAAGGTGGCATCCGTAAAATGGCTGGTGCCATGAAAGGCATGATGGGCGCTATGGGTGGCATGGGCGGTATGGGACCTATGGGCGCTTTTGGCAATATGTTTAAACGCTAACTTAACTTTCCTCATTGCACTTTCTAAATGCAATGGGGAAATTTTCTTATTTTTATCCTATCTTTTCACAAAGTTAATGTAACCTATCTCTAAATTTAGCAATCTTTACCTAGAATATTAGGCAAAAACTTATATGCTTATAGTTAAAGTATAGTATTTTTATGGTGAAGACATATGGGCGAAATAATCAACAATCAAGAACAAAATGAAGTTGCCTTTAAAGATTCTGTAGGCTTTAAATTCTCCTTACCAATTCTTGTAAGTGTTACTTTAATCTTAGCTTTTATTGCTGCAATTGTTTACCACAGTATTACCTCTATTGTTGAAAAGGAAGTGGTAAATAAACAATTACCTAACGCAGGTTCTCTAGTTGCTAATAAGGTAATCAATTATATTGAGCCTTATATTGGTCACTCTATAACTCTAGCTGAGGATACCTATTTCCAACAATGGATCGCTAATAAAGAGCCTGAAAGTGGAATTGCTACATACAAAGAATCTGTAGATCACATGGTTAAAAAGTATGATCTTCATGATGTGTTTTATGCTTCCATGGTTTCTAATTACTATTATTCAGACGGTGTTAAAGCTTCACCTTTAAATCCAGATGGAGAGGATTCCTGGCTTCCTGCAACTTTAAAGCTCCCATATACTTGTCCTTTAAATGTTGATTTTGACAGAATGGATGAGAAGATTTTAACTGTATTTGTTAACTGTAAAGTTTTTGATAGAAAGAATAACCATGTAGGTATTACAGGTGTAGCTGTAAAAATCAACAATGTGCTAGATTTTATCAATAGCATGAAATTAGGTAAGACAGGCTCATTTATCGCAACCAACGATCAAGGCGTCATCCTATTACATAAAACCAGAGAGTTTATCTTAAAAGCTAAGTTGTCAGAAATAAATGCACCTTTAGCTAAAGCTATCGCCTCTATGTCTGATAAGGATAAAGTAAGTTCTTATGTTGATGCTAATGGTAATGAGCAATTTATTGTTGTTGATAAGATACCTCAATACGGTTGGAATATTATCGGTACTGTACCAAAGGCAGAATTATACGAAACTCGTAATACTGTGATGGTAGTTATGCTAATAGCTCTTATTGTATCTTTAGTTATTGTAAGTGCTATTTCCTTGTATATTTCCAACAAGTTAAAGCGCAGATTAAATACCATCAGAAAGAATTTAAAGAACTTCTTTAAATATCTTGCTCATGAAGTTTCTGATGTAGAGATGACAAGACCAAAAGGCCATGATGAAACAGCTTTAGTTGCAAGACAATTGTGTGGTGGTGTAGATAAGATTAAAGATGACATCGTAACCGATCAGTCTTGCATCAAACAAACTCGTGAGGTTCTAAAATCCTTAAATAATGGTGAACTTGATTTTAGAGTTGACTCAACTAGTTCAAATCGCTATCTAAATCAAGTTATTTCCTTAGTAAATGAGTCTATTGAAAACATTTCTATTGTTTTCAATAAAGTAAATGATACTTTATCATCCTTTACCCATAACGACTTTACAGCTCGTTCAGAATTAGATGGAATGCAAGGCCGTTTCCTAGAGGTGCTAAATGGTATCAATCAGTTAGGCTCTGCTATGTGTAATGTGCTTTCTGAGCAAAAGGTAATGTCAGATGAGCTTGCTACTAAGTCAAAACAACAATTAGATTCAATTAAAGTTGTAAACTCTGCAATTCAAGAGCAGTTAGAATCTATTGAACACTCACAAAATGCTGTAAGAAGCATTACTGATGCTAACGAGTCTGTAAAGAACGGTACACTGCAGATTGAATCTAACGCAAACGAGATCCAAAAGGTGGTTGAAATTATTAAAGACATCGCAGGTCAAACTAACTTACTAGCCTTAAATGCAGCTATTGAAGCTGCTCGTGCTGGAGAAGCTGGTAAAGGCTTTGCGGTGGTAGCTGACGAAGTTCGTTCTTTATCAATTTCAACTCAGAAATCCCTTGAGGATATTGTTAATATATCTAACAATCTATTGAGCAATATCGAATCTTTAAGTGCTGCTGTGGATGTTCAAATCAATGCAATTACTGATATTGAAAAATCCTCAGAGCTTGTAAAAGAAAAGAGCTCCACCAATCAACAATTGATTGATGATTCAATTCAAATTAGTAGTCAATTAGGTGATTTAGCCGCTAAGATTAGCTACGA
>JAEWPL010000145.1 GCA_023460615.1 Pseudomonadota bacterium
GCAAATCTATAACCGTTAAACCACTCCTTCATCTTAGTTTGTAAAGTATCAGGAGCAAAACTGCATTTAGTAAAGTCTACAGTCTCTTGAAGTAACTCCAGTACTTCAGAATCTGTAAAGCCAGCAAGCTCATTTAGGATAGGCTCTTGGGAGATTTTACTTGAGACAAAGCCTGAAATCATAGTATCCATGGTGATTGGGAGGATACCTGTGATAAAGACTCTTTCTATGGTAGATTCTTGATTGTAAGAACGAATCACTCCGTAAAAAGCACCTATTTCACTTTGCTTATTAACTAAATCAATAAAAGCTTTCTTATCTCTACTTAAGATATCATTAGTAAAGTTGTCATATTCATCAATGATAAACATGAGCTTATAGGAAGTTTGCTTTTCCTTAAAAGCAAGTAAGAAATCCTCTAAGATAGAAGATGCCGATGGAAAGCAATTTTGCTGCCTATAATAGGCTCTTATACCTTCCATTAACTCATAACCATGCTCTTTTGCAAAGATCTTGATTACAGTTGGAATTAGCTCTTTGTAATTCTCATAAAAATTAAAAATAGCTCGAATTACTTTTACTCTAAAGTCATTTAGGATATCTGATACAGATTGATCAGTCTTGATACCAGCAAAATCAAATCTTAAAACAGCATAAGAGCTCTTATAGGGGGTACTGTTTTCATGAATATAAGTTCCTTCAAAAAGCTTATCAAATAAGCCTTTTTGAGAGATATCGTAGTAATAATATAAAATCTCAGTGAATAGAGTTTTACCAAATCTGCGAGGTCTTAAAAATAAAGAGACGTATGACTCTAAGCTCTCATATGCTTTGATAAACTTAGTCTTATCAATATAAAGTAGATTTCTTGATCTTATCAATTTAAAATCCGATACTGAATTAGGTAGATTTTTTAGCATCTAATATCCTTGATATTGATAAAGTATTCTCTTTTTAAAGCATATTCACTCTGAATGATCCACGTTTGGCAACTGTGTTCAACGTAGAATTCTACAACCATATTATAAGATATATAGCTAAAACAAAATACGATATTTAGCGATAAATGAAAAGTTTAGGATAATTTAATGTAGTTTAGGTGAGAGAAAAAAATCCTCTAAAATTGCTTCTAGAGGATTATTATTTTAGTTCTTGTTTAAGCCTTTTCTAATCAGCTCATCAAGTTTCATACTTTCCTTAATAAGCGAATCATACTTAAACTCAAGATTTGGCATATATCTTAGATTTAGCCTTGCAGCAAGAGTTGATCTGATAAAACCTTTTGAGTTATTTAAGCCCTTCATTGCCTCATCAATCTCATCTTGCTTGTCAGAAAGGAAAGATATATATACTCGAGCATTACGCAAATCTGGTGACACATCAACTTCGGTCACTGTAGCGTTTTTTACTCGAGGATCTTTTAATTCGTGTTGCAACACATCAGCTATCTCACGAAGCACTGCTGCTGCAACACGTTCATTTCTACCGTAACTTCTTGGCATAATTTCCTTTAATCTAAAGTACGTGCAACTTCAACCTTCTCAAAGCACTCGATGCGGTCCCCCACACGAACGTCTTGATAGTTCTTAACACAAATACCGCACTCAGTATTCTGTTTAACTTCAGATACGTCATCTTTAAAGCGACGAAGTGAATCTAACTCACCTTCAAAGATTACGGTGTTATCACGAAGCACACGGATTGGAGCTGAACGTTTAACCATACCCTCAACCACCATACAGCCAGCAATTGCGCCGTACTTAGGATGACGGAATACATCACGAACCTCAGCGTAACCAATAAAGTTTTCACGAACTTCTTTCTTAAGTAAGCCTGACATAGCTTTCTTAACATCGTCAATTAAGTCGTAAATAACGCTGTAGTAATGAAGATCAACAGACTCTGAGTCGATTACTTGACGAGCAGGACCATCAGCACGAACGTTAAAGCCGATTACCACTGCGTTATCAGCTGCAGCTAAGGTTGCATCGTTAGCGGTAATACCACCTACGCCAGAACCAATGATCTTAACTTGTACTTCCTCATTACCAAGTTTTAGTAGAGCATCAGAAATAGCTTCTACAGAGCCTTGAGTATCAGCCTTAAGCACAACCTTTAACTCTGAAGCATTGCTCTCCTTGAACATAGATGCTAATTGAGCTTTCTTTTGCTTTGCAATCTTAAGTTCACGGAACTTACCTTGTCTAAATAAGGCAACTTCACGAGCCTTACGCTCGTCAGCTACAGCAGTTACCTCATCACCAGCTGAAGGTACGCCAGATAAACCAAATACCTCAACAGGAATTGAAGGACCAGCCTCAGTTAACTCTTTACCGTTCTCGTTACGCATTGAACGAACACGACCATACTGAAGACCACATAGGATGGTATCGCCCTTATGTAAGGTACCAGAGCGAACTAATACAGTAGCTACAGGACCACGACCTTTATCAAGACGAGACTCAATTGTTACACCTTCAGCCATGCCATCGCGTACAGCTTTAAGCTCTAACACTTCAGCCTGTAGTGTAATAGCTTCTAATAGGTCGTCAACACCCATACCAGTCTTTGCAGATACTTCCACAAATTGGTTTTCACCACCCATAGACTCAGGAATAACTGAGTGTTGCATTAACTCGTTGATTACACGCTGAGGATCTGCACCTGGCTTATCCATCTTGTTGATAGCAACAATCATAGGTACTTTAGCAGCTTGAGCGTGTTGAATAGCTTCTAAGGTCTGAGGCATTACACCGTCATCTGCTGCTACTACTAAAACTACGATATCAGTACACTGAGCACCACGAGCACGCATTGCAGTAAAGGCAGCGTGACCTGGAGTATCTAAGAAGGTAATACCGTCGTTTCTAGTTTGAACGTGGTAAGCACCGATTCTTTGAGTAATACCGCCAGCTTCGCCTACGGCAACCTTTGACTTACGGATGTAGTCAAGTAAAGAAGTCTTACCATGATCAACGTGACCCATGATGGTAACTACAGGAGCACGAGGTAAAGCCTCTGCTTTAGTAGTTCTATCTTTTAATAACTCGTCTTCAAGCTCGTTTTCTTTACGTAAGATAACCTTATGGCCCATTTCCTCGGCTACTAATTGAGCTGTTGATTGATCAAGCACCTGATTGATAGTTACCATTTCACCTAATTTCATTAAGGTCTTGATAACTTCAGTTGCTTTAACAGCCATCTTTTGAGCAAGCTCTGCTACAGTTACAGTCTCACCGATTTCTACATCACGGTTTACAGGAACTGCAGGACGATTAAAGCCATGTTGCTGTTGGTTTAGCTTAGCTGCACCTTTAACAGACTTACCACCTTTACCGCCTTTTTGACGACGGTTTTGTGGCATTTGCTCACCTTCATCAAAACGCTTACCACCACGTCTTTCAACACCGCTTCTATCACGGTGACGACCACGGTTCTCAGCTTCACGCTCTTGACGAGCCTCAGCTTCACGAACGTATTGAGAAGTTGAAGTGTCGTCGTCATCTTGTTCGTGAGAGCGAGCTTCTTCTTCTGCAGCCCATCTAGCTTCGTTTTCTTCAGCAAGTTTTCTTGCTTGCTCAGCTAGACGCTTAGCCTCTTCTTCGCTCTTACGCTTTTGTTGCTCTTCTTGGGCACGACGTAACTCTTCTGTTGCTTTATCCTCTTCTTTATCTTTGTGAGGGGCAACTTTAACTTGAGCCTTAACTTTTTGCTCAGCTGCAGCCTTTGCTTTTGCTTCTTCTTGAGCTTTAGCCTTAGCTTGTGCTTCAGCTTTTGCTTTTTCTTCAGCTTCTTTTCTAGCCTTTTCTTGAGCTTCAGCTCTAGCTTTTGCTTCTTGAGCTTCTTTTTCTTTAGCTAAAGCTTCTTGTTCAAGTTGAGCCTTACGCTCTTTAGGATCAATTAAGACTTTCTTCTTACGAACTTCAACTTGAACTTTCTTTTGGCCACCAGCATTGTTCAAAGTTAAAGTAGAAGGAGACTTCTTCTTTAATGACATGCGCTTTGGTGCGTTGTTTAAATTCTCTTCATTACTCATCAAAGTCTCCTTAATTAAGCCTGAGGCTCTTTAAACCAGCACTCATTACGAGCAGCCATGATAATTTCGCCTGCTTTCTTAGCATCTAAGCCTTCGATATCGGTAATATCATCGGTAGCTTGCTCTGCTAAATCGTCAGCAGTCTTAATACCATGATCAATTAACTTGTTAGCTAAAGCTTCATCAATACCCTCTAAAGCAGTAAGTTGTGATAAAGCTTGATTACGCTCTGATTTTTCTTTGTCGTCTACTGCTTTACGGGCAATTTCTTGTAAAGTTGCAGCAGTTTCTTCATCCATACCATCAATTTCTAGTAACTCAGCAGGATCTACATAAGCTACTTCATCGATAGTTGTAAAGCCAGCATCAGCTAAAGCTGTTGCAAACTCTTCATCAACATTTAGTAATTCCACGAACTGATTGATGATCTTGCCTACTTCAGCTTGGATATTTGACTCAAGATCTTTTTCAGTCATTACTTTAAGATCCCAACCAATTAGTTGTGAAGCTAGACGAACGTTTTGACCATTCTTACCAATTGCTAAAGCTAAGTTTTCCTCTGCTACAGCAATAGAGATAGAGTGCTCATCTTCGTTGATGATGATTCTTGAAACCTCTGCAGGCTCCATAGCATTAGTTACATATTGAGCTAGATTCTCATCGTATAACACCACATCAATCTTTTCGCCTGATAGCTCATTTGATACAGCTGTTACACGAGCACCACGCATACCAATACATGCACCACGAGGATCGATTCTTCTATCCTTTGAACGAACAGAGATCTTAGCTCTTGAACCAGGATCACGAGCAGCGCCCATAATCTCGATAATGTCCTCACCAATCTCAGGAACTTCAATTCTGAATAATTCTTTTAAGAACTCAGGTGAAGTACGTGAGCAAATAATTTGTGGACCACGATTTGACTCAGTCTTAATCTCTTGTAATAAAACTTTGATACGATCACCACGACCATAAGACTCAAATGGAATAAACTGATCACGCTTTAATACAGCTTCAGCATTATTACCTAAATCTAAAACCATAATGTCGTGTGTTTGCTTCTTTACAGTAGCATTTACCACGTGACCTACGTGTTGACGTTGCTCTGAAACTACTTGTTCACGCTCAGCATCTTTTACTTTCTGAGATAGAACTTGCTTAGCAGTTTGAATAGTAATTCTGTCAAACTCTACAGATGGAATTTGTTCTTCAACAATGTCACCTGCGCTAATGCCAGGATGCTCAACAGAAGCTGCAGCCAAAGAGATCTCTTGAGCTGGTTTCTCTAGTGGACCATCAGTATCTACAACTACCCAACGACGGAAAGTATCGTAAGAACCTTCCTTATGATCAATTTGAACACGAACTAAAATATCTACAGGATATTTTTTCTTAGTAGCTGTAGCTAATGCTTGCTCTAATGCCTCAAATATTTTATCTCTAGGGATAGCGCGTTCATTTGATAACGCCTCGGCAATGGCAATAATCTCTTTACCCATTTTTATTAAGACCTCTTAGTTGATGCGCTTTTAGGAGCTTTTTTGTTGTTTGAAGGAAATTCTGGTACTACACGAGCCACAGAGATATTTGTAAAAGCAACTTCCATAAGATCAGAAATCTTATCTTGGATTTTTAACAAACCATCGTCTGTAACTTCAGTCAATAAACCTTGAAGTTTATGTCTGCCTTGTGTAGGAATTCTAAGTTCAGCTTTAATTTGTGAACCTACGTATTTTTTAGCTTGCTCAAGTGTGAACAAGATCCTGTCTAGACCTGGTGAAGATACTTCTAGCATATACTTAGGACCGATTAAATCGGCTGCATCTAAGGCAGGAGAAATAACATCCATTAACTCTCCACACTTATCTGCACTTACACCCTCATCAGAATCAACAAATACTTGTAAAGTAGCATGATCATTACCGCCATGGAATCTAATTCCCCATACGCTAAGATCAAAGGATTCTACTAAAGGTGCTACAAGTTCTAATACTTTCTCTTCGATAGTTCCGGCCATCAGTACCTCTTATTCAACTATAAAAAAAGGACCTCACTTAGGGTCCCTTTCTCTTGAAGTTCCACTATATCTAGCATCTTACAATGCTAGGTTCAAGCTCACACTTGAACAGGCTTGAAAGTGTAAACACTTTCAAGCGTCATATTTATATCAAATATAGCGATAAAAATCAACTATTTTTGATTTTGGTTAACTTTAGAACATTGATACCAGTCTTGTCGGCACTAGACACTTCTATGATCCATTGATCAAGAGTAATTCTATCGCCGTTTTTTGGTACTCGCTGTAATCTATCTAACACGTAACCGGCAATAGTCTGATAGTGTTCTGTAGGCTCTATCTCAAGACCTGTAGTTCTTTGAACATCCGATAGGATAGTATCTCCATCTACACGGTATACTTGATTGTCCTTGTCCATTGCTTGAACCTCAGGAATTTCGGTCTTATTAGGCATTTGACCTGTAATTTCCTCTAAGATATCGTGGATGGTAACAATACCCTCAAAGCAACCAAACTCATCAATTACAAAGGCAAAGTAGCGTTTAGTTTGTTTAAACTGCTCTAATACACTTAGTACATTGATACTTTGAGGAATGTAAATAGGCTCTTTTACCTCAGATTCAAGCTCTAAAGGATCTTGCTCTGGGTGGGTGATATACTGCTCTAAGACTTTAGCTCTTAAGATGTAACCTATAGGTTGATCTTTATGACCATGTTTATAGGCAATCAATCTAGTCTTATTAGTTTTTAACACCTTCTCAATGATAGCTTCTTTAGAGCCATCAATTTTTAGCATCTCAAGATCTAATCTTGCAGTCATCACAGCTTTAATTGGAAGAGTTGATAATTCTAGGACTCTAGATACCATCTCCTTTTCCTGTTGATTAAACACATAAGCACTAGGTCTTGATACGATAGCCTCTTGTAATGAGTGCATATCGGTGTTTTTAGAACCTAATAATCTTAAAACTAAACTTGCAGCCACCTGTCTTGATTGCATGTTCTTAGATGGGTTTAGTTTAAGAATATTCTTTCTTGAAACTTGATTAAAGATCTCAATAAGTAAGCTAAAGCCAATAGCTGAATATAGATATCCTTTAGGTACTTCTAAGTGGAAGGCTTCCATAATCAAGCTAAAGCCAATTAAAAGCAAGAAACCTAAACACAAGATCACAACAGTTGGATGTCTATAGACGAACTCACTGATAAAGCCAGATGCCCACATTAGTAACAACATAGCAATACTTACAGCAAAGATCATAATAAAGGCATGATTAGTCATACCTACAGCTGTAATAATGGCATCACCTGAGAAGAGGACATCTAAGATCATAATCTGAGTGGTGGCAACAAAAAAGGATTGACCTGCAGCCTTTGAAACTGACACAGTTTCATCTCCACTGTCACCTTCAAGCTTAGAATGAAGCTCTTCTGTAGCCTTATAAATTAAGAAAGCACCACCTAGGAACATCATAATGTCACGAACCGTAACATTAAAATCAAAGATGCTAAACAAAGGATTATTCATTGCCATTACGTAGGCAGCAAACATCATTAGAATAACTCTAATAACTAATGCACCACCTAAACCAATGTAACGGGCAGCCTTTGCTTCTCTTGCTGGAAGTCTTGCTGACAAGATAGCGATAAATAATAAATTATCGATACCTAGTACGATTTGAATTGCGGTTAAAGTAAGTAAACCTATCCATGCTGTAGGATCAGTAAGCCATACTAAATCAAACAATAATGCATGGGAATTTGCCAGAGCCTGTTCTACATCCATGATTGAAAGGCTCCTTTATAGGAAAATGAAAAAAAAAGAATATCGAAAATATAGGAGGACTTAGTTTTCGGGTCTGCGTTCATTTGTTTTGTTGTTATTACTCTCTATTAAAAAACACCATTACATTCTATAAGAAAATTTACTGCATTGCATAATGCTTGCTTAAATATGTGAATTTTGCACTATACATGTTAATTATAAGTTAAGGTTGCTTTAAAAAACTGTAAATACAATCTTCTTAAAGCTATCAAAAATTGCGGGGGGCCTATCACTATTTTTGAACTTTTTTCAAAATTCAGCTCCTTATAAATCAACAAGTTAAGGATTTTGTTTTAGTTATCTCTCCCTTTTTGCCACTTAACTTTAGTACTTTTAAAAATTGCCATGATAATAAGCAGGC
>JAEWPL010000146.1 GCA_023460615.1 Pseudomonadota bacterium
AGCGAAAGTAAGAGCAAAGCTACTTAATGACGCCAAAGAGCAAATTGCGTTCTACCAAACTGACGATAAACTTAAAACTGTTAAAGATCTTCACAAGTATGTCATCATGTATACTTATGATGAATTAACTGTAGAAGAGATTTTATAAAAGTATTTTAAATTCTAGGAGCATTTGTGACATCAAGTTTACCAAAACAAAAGGAAATCAAATCCGCTGTCATTGTATCTAAAGTGTATAAAAGACCTATGTCGGACACTATTCGTCTGATAGCAGATAAATTAAAAGCACTTGGTGTTGATGTTTACCTTGATGCTAATACCTCTGTAGGTTTTAATATTCCTGAAATACCATCTATCTCAAGACGTCAAATGAGAGAGCTTGATTTAATTATTGTTGTAGGTGGTGACGGATCCTTATTAGGTGCAGCTAGAACCTTAGTAGACTTAAAAGTTCCTGTATTAGGTATCAACTCTGGTCACTTAGGCTTACTTACTGATGTAAGCCCTTCTAATTTAGATGAGTGTTTAAAGAATATTGTTAAAGGCTACTACACTCTTGAAGAGCGCAAAATGATTGATGTTAGAGTCTCAAGAGACTCTAAGGACGGCGTAGGCGAGCTTATAGGTCAATCTTTAGCTACTAACGAAACCGTTATTCACTCTGGTACTATGGCTCACATGATGGTGTTTAAGGTAAGTATTGGGGACAACTACATGTATACCTTGCGTGGCGATGGTATTATCGTAAACACCCCTACAGGATCTACTGCGTATTCTTTATCAGCAGGTGGTCCTATTATTGAGCCACATCTTGATGTGCTAGCACTTGTACCAATGTTTCCTCAATCTTTAAATAGTTCACCTATTATTATTCCTGGAAAATCAGAGGTTAAAATTGATTTTGAGTGCCCTGACGATTTAGCAGAGCTTATTGCAATTAACTGTGATGGTCAGGTAACTTTAAGAGCTGATACTAATTGCTCAGTATTGATTAGACAGCATCATATTCCATTAACTTTAATTCATCCACAAGGCTATGACTATTATAGTTTATTACGCCAAAAACTCTGTTGGGGTCAAAGTCTAGTCTAGGAGAGTGTATGTTAGAGCAATTATTAGTAAAAGACTTTGCTTTAAGCCATAAGAATACTTTAGATTTTAAAGCAGGCATGACTTGTATCACAGGTGAAACTGGTGCTGGTAAATCCTTGACCGTAGATGCCTTATCTTTAATTTTAGGTGGCAGAGCAGATGCTAACATGGTGCGCACTAATTGCGATAAAGCAGAGTTGTGTGCAAGCTTTAACATTGAGCATAATGAAAAAGCTTTAGCCTTTTTAAAAGCGCATGAGCTTTTAGAGGAGGATAAATCACTAGTTATCCGCCGTGTGATCTTTAAAGATGGTAAAACTAAAGCTTATATCAATGATACTCCTTGCACTTTAGCAAATCTAAAAGAGCTTACTCAAAGCTTGATTGCTATCCATGGTCAGCATGCAAGCATTAAACTTATTGATAAGAGCAATCAATTAGCACTAGTTGATGCCTTTGGTAAGTTAAACAAAGATGTTGATAGCGTCAATGAAGCTTTTGATAAATACAATTCAAATCGTACTTTATTACAGCAATTGTCCGATGAGCAGGTAGCAGGTGCTTCAAACTTTAAAACTCTAAAGTTTGAGCTAGAGGCTTTAAATGCTTTAGATCTTAAAGAAGGGGATTACGAAACTATCAATCGTGATTATGATGCACTAATGCATCAAAGTCAGGCTCAAGATGCTATAGCTCTTGCCCAAGGTGTGCTTGAAAATGACGAGCACAATATTATTGATATCTTAAGCTCAAGAATTAGTGATTTGTCAAAGGTAGCTATATTTGCTAAAGATAGCATCAATCCTATTATTGACGATTTATCAAATGCAGCTACTCTTTTAGATGCTGCAAGAGAAAAACTAGACTCTCTAAGTTTAAAAGCAAATCCTGCTTTAGTTGATGAGTTGTCAGAAAAGATAGCAAAATGTCATGAGCTAGCAAGACGCTTTAATGTACAGCCAAATGAGCTTTATAAAATCAAAGACAAATTAGAAAAGGACTTAGAACACTTTTTATCTTTAAAAGAGCAAATTGCAAAGCTTACAAGTCTTGTAAAACAGTATCGTGATGACTATGAGCAAAAAGCTTTAGAGTTATCTAAAAAGAGAATTGAAACTGCTAAGTTAATGTCCAAGGAAGTAACAGACAGCATTAAAACTTTAGCTTTAGAAAATGGAGTCTTTAAAGTTAAAGTAGAGTTTGATACTACTTGTCGTCCTCGTAAAAATGGTCGAGACAACGTTACCTTTTTATTCTCTGCAAATTTAGGTCAAGAGCCTTTAGAATTAGGTACTGTTGCCTCTGGTGGTGAATTGTCAAGACTTGCTTTAGCAATTGAAGTTCTAACCTCTTTTGCTAATGATACTAATACCTTAGTTTTTGATGAGGTCGATACTGGTATTTCAGGACGAACTGCAAGTGCTGTAGGTGCCTTGTTACGTAAATTAGGTAAGAACGTACAAGTTATTACCGTAACTCATTTACCTCAAGTTGCAGCTTGTGCCCATCATCAGTTCTTAGTAACTAAAGAACAAGCTGATAATGAAGCTCAATCCCACGTTAAAGCTTTAGATGAGGAAGGTAGAATTACTGAGCTATCAAGAATGATGGGTGGTAATGTAGTAACAGAAGCTACTAAAGATAGTGCAAGAGCTTTATTAAAAGAAAGTGCCTTGTAAATGAGTAAAAAAATCACTTTAAAACACAATTTGCAGGTGGGCGTGCGTTGGGCTACTGCAGAGGATGCAGCAACCATTGCCCGCATTGAGCTTTCCTCCTCTCATTATGAGCATCGTAAAGAGCCTTTTACTTTAACTCACCCTCAATTTACTAAGCTTTGGAAAGATCGCTTAAAAAGTGATCTCTTCAAAACCATTCTTGTTTATGAAGCTAAAGCTATCTGTGGCTTTTTAACTTTTAGAGATGCTATTGAGGATGGCAAAATTCTAGCTTTATATGTCGATCCTATCTTTATGCGCCATGGGGTGGGAAAATTATTATTATCAACAGCAATCGAGATGGTTGAGCTAAAAGGTGGCAGACAAATCGAAGTTGAAGTTGAAGTGTTAAATAATGGTGCAATTACCTTCTATGAGTCGTTACTTTTTCACAAAGTAAGTGTAAAATTAGAGCACTTATTTGTAATGAAAAAGGAGTTATAAAATGCTAAAAGTTGGCATCGTAGGAATCGGTGGCCGCATGGGACATGCTCTTTGGGATTGCTGTCTTGGTTTAGATGGTGCAAAGGTTGTATGTGGTATTGATAAAAGTACAGATTCATTGCCATCAGGTTGCAACATTGAAGTAGTGGATGAGCCTTCAAAATTATCCCAAGCTCCAGATCTTTTCATTGATTTCTCACGCCCTAAGTGCTCATTAAGCGTTTTAGAGTATGCAAAAGAGCATCAATGCAAGGTAGTATTAGGTACTACAGGCTTTGATTATGAGCAAAAAGATAAGATCAAAGAGTACTCTAAAAAGATTGCTATCGTATTTGCTGCTAACTTCTCTGTGGGCGTAAATATTCTATTAAATCTTGTGAAAAAGACC
>JAEWPL010000147.1 GCA_023460615.1 Pseudomonadota bacterium
GATTGATGAATCTCAATCTCACAGTTGTATTGAGCTTCAAAAGCTTTGATTGCTTTTTCAATACCGTGAGCTTTACCTGTGTCTTCCCATACAATTAACTTGTCTTTAGCCACAGCTTGAGTGCAAAACAATAACGCCAAAGAGGCGATTGCAGTACTTACAATCCCTTTCATAAAAAAAAACATCCCTTCGTAGTCGTAATATTTTAATATTGCCTTTTTTAAGGCTATTTATGCTTTGTTTAATGATAGCTTATCTTTTGATAAAAACTAAAAATCACGCTTATTCAGGTTAAAAAAATAGGAATAAGTGCACACTTTTTTGTATATTTTATTTTGAGTAGACAATATCTACCTTGCCGATAGGTAAGGTAGATATAGATTTTTGTGATAAGGTTAATTGTGAAGAATAAAGCTAATTACAAAGCAGAGGCTTATCACCCACATGATAGGTTTAACCTCTTTAGCTCTTTTTGAAAGTACTTTTAAGATACAGTAACTTACAAAGCCAAAACCAAAACCGTTAGCAATTGAGTAAGTTAAAGGCATCATGATGATAGTTAAGAATACCGGAATAACTTCAGTATGATCACTAAAATCAATGTTCTTAATGGTCTTTAACATCATAGCTCCAATCACGATTAAAGCAGGAGCTGTAGCAAAGGATGGAATTAAAGCTGCAAGTGGTGAAAAGATAAAAGCAAGGCAGAAACATAAGCCTACCACTACAGTAGTAAGACCTGTTCTACCACCAACTTGAGTTCCAACCATTGATTCTACATATGAGGTTACAGTACAAGTACCAACAGCTGCTGATAACATGGTGCCTGCTGAATCTGTCATCAAAGCTCTATCAATACCTTCAATTTTACCTTTTTCATCCATTAAACCTGCAGCTTTAGATACACCAATTAAAGTACCTAAGTTGTCAAAAAGCTCCACGATGGTAAAGGTAAAAATCACCGAGAATAGACCATAATCAAGAGCACCTAGGATATCCATTTGTAAGAAAGTATCTTTAATTGATGGTAAGGTAAAAGACACTACATCAGATACTCCTTTAGGTACAGGTGTTACCCCTGCGCACATACCTACAATAGTGATGATTAGAATACCTACTAAGATGGCGCCTGCAAAGCGCAATGCCATTAAAGCACCGATGATAAAAATACCAATGATAGCAAGGAGTACTTTAACATCAGTTAAGTGACCTAAAGTTACCGCAGTAGCTTGAGATTGCACTACGATGTGAGCTTCTTGTAAACCTACAAAGGCAATGAAAAAGCCAATACCTGCAACAATAGCTGACTTTAGTGATAAAGGCACTGCATCAATGATGTGTTGTCTTAACTTAGTGATAGTTAAGATCATAAAGATGATGCCTGAGATAAACACTGAGCCTAAAGCTGTCTGCCAGGATAGACCCAAAGTATTACAAGCATAGAAAGTAAAAAAAGCGTTAATACCCATACCAGGAGCTACTGCAATTGGAACATTTGCAAACAAGCCCATAGCAATAGAGCAAAGACAAGCTGTCCAAATGGTGGCAGCAACAGCTGCTTCCATAGGAATACCCGCTTGTGAAATGATGGCTGGATTTACAAAAATAACGTAGGCCATAGCCACAAAAGTAGTAAGACCTGCGATGACTTCGGTTTTGATATTAGATTGTTTTTTCTCTATACCAAAATAGCGATTGATAAAAGAAGTTAAGGTACTCATTTTTAATCTCACTAATTCAACTGTGTAAAAAGCAGTCAACTTAAAACTAACTGCTTTGATTGTCATTCTACACAAATCAAAGGTGGTCAACATAAGTATTTTTGATTTGGAATAATTCTTATTTTTGGTGCACGAATGCTTAAAAGAAATACAAGCTGACAGCTTATGTATAATGCAAAAAGCTCAAAAAAAGTTATAATCAAATACAACTTGTTAACTGTTTGTAAATTTCAAGATGAATACTAAATTAAGCCTAGGCATAGATATCGGATCAACCACGATTAAATTAGTTTTAATCAATGAAAAGCAAGAGATCCTCTACAAAACCTATCAAAGACATTTCTCAGAACCTACTAATGCATTAAAACAGTACTTTAAAGAAGTCTTACCTTTTGTGGAAGGTAAAAGCTTTGCTGTTTGTATGTCAGGCTCTGCTGGTATGGGCCTTGCCACCCGTCTTGAAATTCCTTTTGAGCAAGAAGTTTTAGCCTGCACTGAGGCTATTAGAACTTTAATCCCTGAAACCGACACAGCCATTGAGCTTGGTGGTGAGGATGCTAAAATCACCTACCTAAAAGGCTCTTTAGAGCAGAGAATGAATGGTGCCTGCGCAGGTGGTACAGGTGCCTTTATCGATCAGATGGCTAACCTTTTAAATACCGATGCTAAAGGCTTAAATGACTTAGCTAAAAAAGGCACAAAAATCCATACAATTGCCTCTCGCTGTGGTGTGTTTGCTAAAACTGATATCCAAGCTTTAATTAACGACGGTGCCTTAAAAGAGGATTTGGCTTTATCTATTTTCCAGGCGGTGGTAAATCAAACTGTAGGTACTTTAGCTCAAGGCAGACCAATTGAAGGTAAAACTGTATTCTTAGGTGGACCTTTAACCTTTTTAGACGTTTTAAAAGAGCGCTTTATCACTACTTTAAACTTAAGTGATGAAGATGTAGTTAAAGCTGATAACGCCTGCTACTATGTTGCCTTTGGTGCTGCTATCTGCGATGAGAATTTAGTAGTTGATTGTCAAAGTTTTAAAGACAAGTTAGAGGCTTTATCTAATAGTGAAAGCTCTACCTCATACAGTGGGCAAGCTTTATTTAAAGACGATGAAGACTATCAAGAGTTTGTAGATAGACACTCAAAAGCAAAAGTTAAAAGAGCAGATATAAGCTCCTATCATGGTCCAGTCTACATCGGTATTGACGCAGGCTCAACCACCTCAAAAATTGCAGCTATCAATGATAAAAATGAGCTTTTATATACTATCTATAGCTCAAATCAAGGCTCTCCTTTAAACACGGTTATAAGTCAATTAAAAGAGCTTTACAGTAAGTTAAACAAAGATTGTGTAATTAAAGGTGCGGTAACTACAGGTTATGGTGAGTCTTTAATTAAAACCGCACTACATGCTGATTTTGGTGAGGTGGAAACCTTTGCTCACTTGCGAGCTGCTAAAGAATTTTGCCCACAAGTAAGCTTCATCATGGATATTGGTGGACAGGACATGAAGTGCTTCTTCATTAACGAAGGCACTATTGGCAATATTACTTTAAATGAAGCTTGCTCAGCTGGTTGTGGCTCCTTTATTGAGACCTTTGCAAAAAGTCTTAATATGAGCGTAGCTCAATTTGCAAAGCTTGGTACCACTTCAAAAAATCCAGTTGATCTTGGTACTCGTTGCACTGTGTTTATGAACTCCAAAGTAAAACAGGCTCAAAAAGACGGTGCTAAAGTAAGTGATATTTCAGCAGGTATCTCTTTATCTGTAATTAAGAATGCCTTATTTAAAGTAATGCAGCTTAAAGATATGAATAGTTTAGGTGATCATATCGTAGTACAAGGTGGTACCTTCCTAAATGACGCTGTCTTAAAGTCTATGGAAATGCTTATTGGCAAGAAGGTAATTCGCCCTGATATTTCAGGTCACATGGGCGCATATGGCGCAGCCATCTTAGCCCATGAGAGAAATCTTGAAAGCTCAAGCTTACTTAAAAAAGAAGACTTAGATAACTTTAGTTTTAAGACTAAATCCTACCGTTGCAGACAATGCGGTAACTCTTGCATGATCACCATGCAAATTTTTAATGACAATTCTCGTCATTTCACAGGTAACCGTTGTACTAAAGGTATCGGTCAAAAAGATAAAGTTGAAAAAGAAAACACCACCAACCTTTATCGTTATAAGTACCAAAGAGTCTTTGATTATAAGCCACTTGAAAATGCACCTCGTGGCAAGATAGGTATTCCTCGTTGCTTGAACATGTATGAGGATTATCCTTTCTGGTTTACTTTATTTACCACTTTAGGCTATGAGGTAGTTTTATCAGAGCAAACTAGTGCTAAAACTTATGTTAAAGGTTTAGCTACCATTCCCTCAGATTCTTTGTGTTATCCAGCAAAATTAGTGCATGGTCATATCATGCAGCTTATTGAAGCTGGGGTTAAAAAGATCTTCTACCCATGTTTGCCCTTTAATTTATTAGATAAGAATCATCCAAATGACAATCACTACAATTGTCCTGTAGTTGCAAGCTATGCTGAAAATATTCGTGGCAACATGGATATATTAAGGGACGAGAATATCACCTTCTTGCAACCTTTCTTACCTATTAACGATAAGAAAAAACTCTTACAAAGATTTACTGATGAGTTAAAGACTGAGAACTTACCAAAAGCTTTAGTGAAAAAGGCTATTGATAACGCTTATCTAGAGCTTGAACACTACAAGCATGATGTAAGAGATTTTGCTGAGAATGTGATTGAAAAGGCGCGTAGTGAGCACAAGCATATGATTATGCTAGTAGGTAGACCATATCATATTGATCCTGAAATCAATCATGGTATTGCAGATATGATTGAGTCTTACAATTTACCAGTCATCAGTGAGGACAGTGTTTACCACTCTAAGGTTACTAACAAGAAAGTAGGTTTAATCAATCAGTGGAGCTACCATGCAAGACTATATCATGCAGCTGAATATGTAGTAGAGCATAACGATGTAACTTTAATTCAGCTAAGCTCTTTTGGTTGTGGTCTTGATGCGATTACTACCG